>NZ_KE386918.1:0-5008 GCF_000429565.1 Arsenophonus nasoniae DSM 15247 | reverse complement strand
AAATTGCGCCAGCGCGGAAAAGATAACATTGCGGTATTGAATCATCGCTGGAAAGACGCCGCGTTAACACCGAAAGACGGGCAGCGTTATTTAGTCAAAGTCTGGTCACGTATTCGCGCCGCCTTTGCTGACAATGACATTGCGGTTTATGGTGTCCGCGTGGTGGAGCCGCATCATGACGCCACCCCACACTGGCATTTACTCCTTTTTACCGATAAAGCCCACCGCGCCAAAGCGGTAGAGATTATGCGTAAAAAAGCCTTGGCGGAAGATCCTGACGAAAAAGGGGCGCAGCAACATCGTTTTGCATGTAAGCATATGAACAAAGGCGGTGCCGTCGGGTATATCGCTAAATATATTGCGAAAAATATCGACGGCTATGCACTGGAAGGTGAAACTGATTTTGAAACCGGTAAACCCTTAACGGAAACGGCAGCCGCGGTCAGTGCCTGGGCGGCGACGTGGCGCATTCCGCAATTTCATTTTTATAATCTACCGTCAAAAGGCGTCTATCGCGAATGTCGACGTTTAAGAAGTTTATCGATCGCGACCATGTTGGGTGACATGGCGGAAAAAGTGAGGAAGGCGGCTGATGAAGGCGACTTTGCCACCTATATTGACGCACAAGGCGGTCCTTGCACCCCCCGAAAAGAACAAACTTTGCGCGTTGCCTACAAAACGGCAGACGAACCGAATGCCTATGACGAAGCGGTGCAAAAAATAGCGGGGATCTATGCGCAACTTCACCCGGATACGCCCCTCATTAAAACGCGGTTGAAAAAATACCGGCTGGTGAAAAAAGAACCCGACGAGCGTCAGGCGGTTGATTTTTTAAAAAGCGCCATCGGCGCGCCTCGGAGTTCTGGCAATAACTGTAGAAAAGGAGGTTTAACCCCCTCTTTGGATGTACACTATTTTATGCCTGATGGTGCCTCCCGTGAGTTTTTTTTACTTAGGGAGTACGGTTTTTCAAGTTATACGCCCGAGTCTGAGAACCCGTTGCCCGGTTAAACTATCAAAAAAACACGACTTATTTAAAAATAAAAAATAAGTGCATGGATTTGCACAAAAGTGCATGGATTTGCATAAGTTTTTGCTCACCTGAAATCACCGGAAAGGCCAGTGCTGGCCTACGCTGAGTGGCGTTGTGCAGCTGCATAAAAAACGATAGGTTTAGCGGGCAGGCGCGGCGGGGCTACCACTGCGATTTTTCATGTTTTTTTGATACAATCAAAAAAAACAACGGGGATCTTAAGTGACTAAAAAATTCACACCTACTCCACACGATGCCGTATTCAAGCAGTTTCTAAGTGAGAAAGAGACAGCGAAAGATTTCTTCGACATTTGGCTACCCGATGAGATTAAAGCGCTGTGTGACTTAGAGAGCCTAAAAGTGGAATCTGGCTCATTTATCGATAGTGAAATGAAAAATTACCAGAGTGATATTCTCTATTCAGTCAGCACCACGAAAGGAAACGGATATATCTACGTATTAATTGAGCATCAGTCCACCCCTGATAAACTCATTGCATGGCGATTAATGCGATATAGCCTAGCTGCTATGCACAAGCATCTAGAGCAGGGAAATAAGCAATTACCGTTAGTTTTTCCTATCCTGTTCTACTGCGGTGAACAAACTCCTCATCCCTATAGTACTCATTGGCTTGATTGCTTTGAAGATAGAAAACTAGCAGAAAGTATCTACACCAATCCCTTTAAACTAGCAGATGTCACCACGCTTGATGATGGTGAGATTATGCAGCATAAGCGAATGGCTTTATTAGAATTGCTGCAAAAACACATTCGCAGACGGGATATGACCAAGCTACTGGATGGTATTGTTAAACTGTTGTCGTATAATTATTATACCGATAATCAGGTTATCACTCTGTTTAACTATCTCATCCAAGAAGGTAACACCAAAAAGCCAATGGAATTTATCACTGAGATAGCGAAACAATCAGAAAAACACGAGGGGGCATTTATGACTATTGCTCAACAGATTGAAGAAATTGGAATTAAGAAAGGCATACAACAAGGTCTACAGAAAGCACTTGAAGAAAAACACGAAATCGCCCGTCAGCTGCTAAAAAATGGGGTGGATAAAAAGATTATTCAGCAATCAATGGGGCTTTCTGAGGAGCAGTTAAACACCTTGTGCCAGGATTAGATTTTATTTTTTATCCGATTCAAGGCGTACGGGGTAAACTGAATCACTTCTTCGCCGAGCCATTCATTAAGCTGTTGCATTTTGTGTTGTAACGGATGTAATTCGTTGCAGATAAACACATTCGCCGCTTTTTGTACGTCGCCAAATCCCCCGACATTTTGCGGCATAATGCCCATTAATTGTGGGGGAACGCGGTGAGCCGCTAACATATCGTCCCGACTGACGTTTTTGATATTTAAAAATTCATCTTTTGCGGCGGCTTCCGATAAAGGAATGGTTTGTATGCCATCCTTTTTGCCATTGGGGGCATATAAAAACAGATTGCGAAAGTTCCCCAGCCCTTTACTGCTTTTTAACTGTTCGCGGATGTTATCGATATCCTGTAAATTTTGCGCGGCATCGCTGATATAGAGAATATAGCCGGCATGAGAGCCGTTGAGATAATACTTACAGCGAAAAAGCGTCGCCGATTCATTGAGTAAAATGGCCGTCATGGCGGCCAGATATTCGGGCAAGCCGTAGATTTCCTGATTGATATCCGGCTCCAGCAAATGAAAAACATGCCCCTGCTGAAACGTAAACGGCACGCTGTCAAACCCCGCATGCAAAAGGTAATAAGTGGCTAAATCCTCACCGCGCCTTGTGAGTTTGGCCGGGATGGATTTAAGTTGAATCGTTTTATTTAGCCCATTTTTTCGCCGTTCCAGATAGGCATTACCAAAAATTAGAAAATCCAGCGCAAAACGGTCAAAATCCTGACGACTTAACCATGGATGTGGCACAAAGGTACTGCTTAAAATATTGCGTTTGACATAAATGGCACTGCTATGATGGGCCGCCGCCCGAAAAATGCGTGACAGGCCTTCAAAACTCATCGGTGGCTCGTAGTAATTATCGATAAGTGAACATTCCAGATAATCAAAAATTTCGCGTCGGTCAAGGACGGGCACCGGGTCACCAAAGGTAAAGGCCTCTACCGACGGTTTTTGAGGGGCGGTGAGCGTGCGTTTTTTCGTTTTTCGCATATTAAAATAGCTCGATAATCGTTTTGTGTTGCTGGCCATCACCGGTTAACGGTTCATGGTACAGCGCATGCATGGTGGCCCAGGCTAAATCGGCGTGACTGGCATCTTCACTGCGATCGGCTTCATAGGTGGGACGGTTCCCACTGGCGGTCGTGGCGCGTCTAATCGCCATAAAGGCACGGGTAATATCCTGCGCCCCGGCATCATATTCCAGTCGGTGATGGCTGATAACATCATAGGCTTTTAACACCAACGCATTTTTTAGCGCCGGGTTATAGATAAATTCGTTGACCTGCGGGAAAAAATCGCGCACATATTGCAAAACGCCATGGCCGATACCCGTTGCATCCAGTCCGATGTAGTCGACCTGATAACGGGTGGTGAGTTGTTGAATAGCGGCGGCCTGTGCGCGAAAGTCCAGTCCCCGCCATTGGAAATACTCCAGAATGCGAAATTTACCCCCGGGGGTGGGGGGGGGTGCAATGACGACACAGCCTGCGCTGTCACCGTGCTGGGAGCCTTTGGCGGGGTCGTAGCCTATCCAGACGCTTTGTGACCCATAAGGCCGTGACATCAGCGGACTGACATCCGCCCACACGTCCCAGCTATCCACCTGACAGGACTGCATCAGTGAAAACGAAAACAGTGAGTCAATATCGTCAACAAATTCACACATCAACAGGTTTTGATATTCATCGGGACTGTAGCGCTTTTTTAGCCCTTCACGGTCAAACAGGTTGCAGCCGCGGTTAATGGCATCGTCCAACGTCACAATTTGTCGCCAATGGCCATCTTCACAATAGCGTCCGTTCGCCAGCGCCGGGTGGCTGATGGCGATATCAACCTGGTCTTTTTTTGACCTTCCCCGGTTAAACAGTTTGCCAGACCAGAACGGGTAAGCGCTATGCTTCAGGCTTGACGGGGTTGAAAAGTAGGTCTGCCGCCATTTCTTCTGCATCGCCATGCCCGACGCCACTTTACGTAATTCCTGAAATTTCGGGATCCAGAAGTATTCATCCAGATAAAGATTGCCGTGATAACTTTGGGCAGTCCGCGCATTAGTGCCAAGAAAATAAAGCGTGGCGCCATTGGCTAACACGATAGGGTCACCTTTTAGGGCAACATCCACTTCCTGCGCCATCTTGATGATGTAATCCTTAAAAACATGCGCCTGGGATTTACTGGCGGATAAAAAGACCTGATTGCGTCCGGTGGTTAACGCATCCATCAACGCCTCGCGGGCAAAAAACCAGGTGGCACCTATCTGGCGCGCTTTTAAAATATTACGTATCGGATAGGTTAATCCAGCCTGATACCAGTGCTTCTGGTAAGCAAAAAGATGTTGGTGAAAATGTTTTAACAGCGACGCAATCTGCTCATCACTAAAGGCATTCTTTTCAGGTGGAGTCCGGTTATTCTTTTTATCACGCCCGCTTTCCGTCCCGCCTTGTTGGTATTGTTCAATCCGACACTGGCGCTCCATTTGCCGATAAAGCAGGTCAATCTCCTTAAAATCCTTGCCGTTGTCAACGATCACCGAAAACTGATCCACTTTTTATCTAAATCCGATCAATCAAAATTGATCCACTGTTTTACTCAGTTATTGCTCCTGAGCGCCGCTTATCTTTCAATCGGTAGCTTTCACCGCTTAATTGCAGTACATGCGAATGATGAAGTAAACGATCAAGCATAGCGGCAGTTAATGTTGCGTCATCAGCAAAAGCACTTGGCCATTGCCCAAATGATAGGTTACTCGTCAATATGACACTGCCATGCTCATAACGCTTGGCAATCACATTGAAAAACAGGTTTG
>NZ_AUCC01000039.1 GCF_000429565.1 Arsenophonus nasoniae DSM 15247 | reverse complement strand
TATAGCGCTACCCATTAACAAATGGTCAAAATTATTGTTAAAATAAAATACTTTAATAAGTATAAAACAATGTCATATAGCGTAGATCTAAGAGAACGTGCAGTGAAAGCGGTTCATGAAGGAATGAACAAAATAAAAGTATGCAAAATTTTTAATATAGCAAGACAAACGCTGTATAACTGGCTTTATTTAGAAAAAATTCAAGGTCATTTAAACCCACAAACAGGTTTTCAAAAAGGACATAGCCATGGAATAAAAGATTTAAATGAATTTCGTGAATTTGTTGCCCACCATGGAGATTATACGCAAGTAGAAATGGCCGAAATTTATCGTGTAGGCTCATCAACGATAGGAAGAGCGATGAAAAAAATAGGTTATTCTAGAAAAAAAAGAGCCAAACTTATGCCGAAAGAAGCGAAGAAAAACGCGCGGCCTATTTAGCTGAAATAAAAGCTGTTTGCCTTGAGCAAAGGGTCTTTGTCGATGAATCAGGGATGAATGATAATGATTTTTATCCCTATGGTTACAGCGCTATTGGTAAAAGATATTATGAAGCACAGCCAGGCCATTATAAAAAAAGAATTAGCATGATAGGCGCGTTATGCAATCAAGATTTTATGGCGCCCTTCATGTTTCAAGGTCACTGTAATACACAGGTATTTGAACTATATATTGAAAATATTTTGATCCCTAAATTAACGAAAGGAAAAACGGTTATCATTGATAATGCCTCTTTCCATAAATCAGAAAAAATTAAAAACTTAATGCAAGCAGCTGGAATAAAGCTTATTTACTTGCCTCCCTATTCTCCCGATTTAAATCCTATAGAACATTATTGGCATAAAATTAAAAATTCAATTAGAAAATTAATGCGTAATTCTAAATTATTATTAGAAAATGCTATGGAGCAGACTCTTAAAGAAACGTCTATTTTTTAGTGGTCATAGCTATACTTGAATTTAAAATCGCATCTGTTTTAACTTGGCAACTTAGGGTAATTAGGGTCGCTACACTTAACATAATAATCAGAATTGCATTGGTCGTATTCATTAGTGGTGTTTCAATTAGACCAAGGCTGGGGCTGTTAATCATGGCAAAAATAACTACACATATCACACCTAGCAGAAAAAATAATACCGACTTCTTCGCGCCAGCTTTAATTTTTTTAGCCTGACAGCCTCTTAATTCTATTAATCCGGCGGCTAAACGTTGTTGATAAGTTTGATCATCAGCAAGTTTAGAATCAAAGCACCAAGAAATAATGAATGATATCATTACAATAGCTAAAAAAGTTGCCGGTAATAGAATGGCTAGTAAGCTAATATAGCTAGTAGTATGACTAACCATAGCTGGATTTTCCATAATTGAAGCGATATAGACCACCGCAGCAGAAATAGGTGATGCGGTGATCCCAATTTGCGCCGCGACAACCGCTGTTGATAAGGGCCGACATGGTTTAATCCCATTTTCTTTAGCAACTTCAGCAATAACCGGTAATGTTGCTAATGAAATATTACCGGTACCGGCAAATAATGTCAGAAAATAGGTAACGATTGGCGCTAAGATGGTAATGTATTTGGGATTTTTACGCAGTAGTTTTTCTGTCTGATCAACTAAATAATCTAGTCCACCCGCAATTTGCATGGCAGAGATAGCCGCGATAACTGCCATAATAATTGAAATAACATCATAGGGTATTGTTCCTGGTTTTACGCCTAACATTGCCAGCATCAAAACACCAAGACCGCCAGCAAAGCCTATACCGATACTTCCTAGTCGTGCTCCCAGAAAGATGGCCAGCAGAACAATAATAAATTCTACGGCTAACATAATGTTTACTCCTTAATATAATTGATAATATTTTGTTTATTTTTTGTATAAACCTAAAGTAAAAGGCACGCTTCTTTAGAGAGAGCGTGCCTTAAAAATTAAGACGAATTAATTTTTATAATTAACATGCTAATTTAATCATCATAGCGTTTCGCTTTATATTGAGGATTTTTTAGATTTTCAACAGAGAAAATATCGTCTAATTGTTCTTCTGTTAGTAAACCTCGCTCTAATACCACTTCTTTAACATTTTTACCTGTTTCAGCGCATATTTTTCCGACGATATCACCATTATGATGACCGATAAATGGATTAAGATAAGTAACAATGCCAATAGAATTAAAAACATATTTTTCGCAAATTTCTTTATTGACGGTAATACCGGTAATACATTTTTCCAGTAAATTACGGCAAGAATTATTCATTAATGATATAGATTCAAAAATTGCTTGGCCGATTGCCGGCTCCATCACATTCAATTGCAATTGTCCTGCTTCTGCCGCGATAGTAACACACGTATCGTTGCCGATAACTTTGAAACAGGCTTGATTCACAACTTCGGGGATAACCGGATTGACCTTAGCGGGCATAATAGATGAACCCGCTTGCAGCTCAGGTAGATTTATTTCTTTTAGACCAGCACGCGGGCCGGAAGAGAGCAGACGAAGATCATTACAAATTTTTGATAGCTTCACGGCTAAGCGTTTTAGTCCAGCATGTACTGTAATATAAGCACCACAGTCGGAAGTTGCTTCAATTAAATCTTCTGCCGGAATGCAGGGCAATTCGGTTACTTCAGCTAATTTTTTTACCACCAATTCTTGATAACCAGCAGCGGTATTGACTCTGGTTCCGATTGCGGTGGCACCAAGATTAACTTCAAGTAATAATTCACTAGCGCGATGTAAATTTTTTATTTCTTCTTTTAATAATGTGGCAAATGCATGAAATTCTTGTCCTACAGTCATTGGAACTGCATCTTGTAATTGGGAGCGACCCATTTTAAGAATATCTTTAAATTGGTTGGCTTTTTGTTCAAAACCCTCTTGAAGTAGGGTAATTGATTTAATTAAATTAGTAATAGAATTGTAAACGGCAATGCGAAAAGCGGTTGGATAGGCATCATTGGTTGATTGACTTTTATTTAAGTGATCATTGGGATCTAGATATTGGTAGTCACCTTTTTTATGCCCCATTAATTCAAGACCAATATTAGCCAGAGCTTCGTTAGTATTCATATTTAAAGAGGTACCGGCTCCCCCTTGAAAGACATCTACTGGAAACTGATCCATGCATCTGCCTTTATTTAAAATTTCGTCACAGGCATTAATAATCGCATCTGCTTGTTTTTGTGGAATGGTCTTTAATTCTTTATTTGCCATTGCCGCTGCTTTTTTTACCATTACCATTCCACGAATAAACTCGGGTACATGATTAATAGTTTGGTCGCTAATATAGAAATTCTCGATCGCACGCAATGTATGAATACCATAATAGGCTTCAGCAGGCACATCTCGTTTACCTAATAGGTCTTCTTCAGAACGGATACTTTTAGACATACAAACCTTCTTAAAAATTAAATAGCGATTTACTAACTGAATAGGTAATGTAATAGTAAAAATGAGTTATATTAACGTCAGATTTGAAATTAATAACTAAGATTTTAATTATAACCGTGATATATATTCCGAAATAGTGTTACAGTCAAAATATGGAATACTATATATGCATCTTAGTGAATTAAATATGATATGTGTGATCATATTTACATAACCTATTAAAAACATTAAAATTTTTTATCATTGAAAAACATATGATAGATCTGCATCATATAAGTATTATCGGTTTAAAAAGCAAATATTGTAATATTGCTTTTTTGAAGACAATTTATCTTGCTAAGTCAAGAGGCTAGCGTTTTTTAGCAAATATTAGGAGAATTGTATGCGTTGGTTTCCATTCATACTTTTATGCCTGTTAATTTATATAGAAGCAGTTATTTTTGTTAGGGTTGCTGAGAGCATCGGTGTATTAACCACCTTAATATTAGTCGTTTTAACTTCATGCATTGGAATTTCTTTAGTAAAAAGCCAGGGGATTAAGAACTTATTGTTAATACGTCAAAAACTAGCTGATGGTGAAAATCCGGCCGAGGAAATGATTAAGAATGTGGCCTTAGTGATTGCTGGTATTCTGTTAATTTTACCCGGTTTTTTTACTGATTTTTTAGGTTTATTATTACTATTTTCTCCAATTCAAAAACTGATAGTCATGAAGCTTATGCCGCATATTCATTTTTATTCTACCGGGGCCGCGAATGATAATTTTAATCGTTCTGCAAAAGGGCGGACTTATGAAGGCGAGTTTGATAGAAAATCTGATTCTCCACCAAACAGCATTAAACATGAAGACAAATTTTCTAAAAAAGAAGATCATGATGATAAATGATACTTACGACTTTGTTTTTTTAGCTAGAAAGAAAAAATGAAAAATTTTTTGTATACCCCCTTGAACTGATTTTAATTGACCCCATTTCGTCAAACAGGGTACTGGTTTAATAAGACATACTAGTATCATCCTTATTTACCTTATATGGATTTTATTTATAGGAGATCTATTTAATGAAGATACGTCCATTGCATGATCGGGTTATCATCAAACGCGAAGAAGTTGAAGCTAAATCTGCAGGTGGCATTGTGCTGACTGGCTCTGCTGCTGGTAAATCAACTCGAGGCAAAGTGCTGGCTGTTGGTAACGGTCGCATCTTAGAAAACGGTGAAAATAAACCATTAGATGTGAAAGTTGGCGATATTGTTATTTTTAACGACGGCTATGGCGTGAAGACAGAAAAGATTGATAACGACGAAGTATTGATTATGTCAGAAAGCGATATTCTGGCAATTGTTGAAAAATAATTTCTCGCTTAGATCTTTAGAATGAATGAATTTAAAGGAAAGAAACAATGGCAGCTAAAGACGTAAAATTTGGTATTGACGCACGCACAAAAATGCTTCGTGGAGTGAACATTCTTGCTGATGCAGTTAAAGTTACTTTAGGCCCGAAAGGCCGGAATGTTGTTCTGGATAAATCTTTCGGCGCCCCAGCGATTACTAAAGATGGTGTATCTGTTGCGCGTGAAATCGAATTAGAAGATAAATTCGAAAATATGGGCGCCCAGATGGTAAAAGAAGTTGCTTCTAAGGCGAATGATGCGGCCGGTGATGGCACAACAACTGCAACAGTACTAGCTCAATCTATTGTTAGCGAAGGTTTAAAAGCGGTTGCTGCGGGTATGAACCCAATGGATTTAAAACGCGGTATTGATAAAGCGGTTTCTGCGGCAGTTGAAGAATTGAAAAAATTATCTAAACCTTGTGCAGATAATAAAGAGATTGAACAAGTTGGTACGATTTCCGCTAACTCTGATAAAACCGTCGGTGAATTAATTGCTAAAGCAATGAAAGCAGTTGGCAAAGAAGGGGTTATTACCGTTGAAGAAGGTTCCGGTTTAGAAGACGAACTGGCTACTGTTGAAGGTATGCAATTTGATCGCGGTTATCTGTCTCCTTATTTTATTAATAAGCCAGATATGGGTTCTGCCGAATTAGAAAATCCCTATATCCTATTAGTAGATAAGAAAGTTTCTAATATTCGTGAATTATTACCTGTATTGGAAGCTGTTGCTAAAGCTGGTAAACCGCTGTTGATTATTGCTGAAGATGTTGAAGGTGAAGCCCTGGCAACATTGGTAGTAAACAATCTACGTGGTATTGTAAAAGTTGCTGCGGTAAAAGCCCCCGGTTTTGGTGATCGCCGTAAAGCCATGTTGCAGGATATTGCTATTCTAACCAAGGCGACGGTTATCTCTGAAGAGATCGGTATGGAGCTGGAGAAAGCGACGCTAGAAAATTTAGGTCAAGCGAAACGCATCGTCATTAACAAAGATACCACCACTATCATTGATGGTGTTGGTGAAAAAAGCGAGATTGATGCTCGTGCTAAACAAATAGCACAACAACGTGATGAAGCAACTTCTGATTACGATCGGGAAAAATTGCAAGAGCGTATTGCCAAGCTGTCAGGCGGTGTTGCCGTGATTAAAGTGGGTGCCGCAACTGAAGTTGCAATGAAAGAGAAGCGTGCTCGCGTTGATGATGCGTTGCATGCAACTCGTGCCGCAGTAGAGGAAGGTGTTGTTGCTGGTGGCGGTGTTGCTCTAGTTCGTGTTGCCGCTGCATTAGATAAGTTAAAAGGTGACAACGAAGATCAAAAAGTTGGTATTGATATCGCACTACGCGCGATGGAAGCACCAATGCGCCAAATTGTTGAGAATGCGGGTGAAGAGCCAGCTGTAGTTGTTAATAATGTTAAACAAGGTAAAGATAACTACGGTTATAATGCTTCAACGGAAGAGTATGGCGATATGCTAGACATGGGTATCCTCGATCCAACTAAGGTTACTCGTTCGGCTTTACAATTTGCTGCGTCGATTGCCGGCCTTATGATCACAACTGAAGCTATGGTGACTGATTTACCAAAAGAAGATAAAGCTGATCTAGGTGCTGCTGCAGGTATGGGTGGTATGGGTGGTATGGGCGGTATGATGTAAGGTGTTAAGAGCCTAACATCGTCATCCTTATCACGAAAAAAACCCTGAGTTTAACTTTTGACTCAGGGTTTTTTATTATCAAATTTTTATCGGTTTGCTATTTAATTCCTTAAGGGTTTGCTATCGGTTGATTACTTGCTTTAAGTCTATTTTTCACATAAGTTGATTTAATTTTGCGATAATATGATTTAACCGAATATATTTACTAGAATAGGGTAAAATGTTGTTAACACGGTGGTAGAGAAGATTGATGGTCAAACTATTTGGCTGAATATTGGGTTGTTATTGATAATAAACTTAATTTGGCAGAAAAATTCGGTAATGTAAGCGTTGATATTAATATATGGCTAAAAGTAAATGAGGAACAACATGCGAATTAAAGTATTGCTCGGTGTCGCAGTATTAGTCTTGGCTGGCTGTTCAACAACCAATAAAATTACCACTGCGGGTGAAAAAGTTCGTTTTGTTAATGCCCAGCCTGGCAGTGAATGCCAGCATTTAGGATTGGTTACAGGCACACAAAGTAATTGGCTTAGTGGCGTAAATAATGAGTCCAGTTCACTGCGTGGTGCAGCAAATGATTTACGTAATAAAGCGGCTGAGATGGGAGGAAATGTTATTTATGGCGCTAACAGCCCAACGGAAACGTTACTCTCAAGTTTTATTCCTACTGATAGTAAAATGATTGGACAAGTTTATAAGTGTCCATAACGTATGCTAAGCATGATCCTGAATAATATAGGGTCATGCGTTTAAGCATTTAGCTAAATCGTTATTGTAATTGTAAATCAATCGGTGTTTTACTCAGTTTTCCACCTATTTCTCTGGTTAATCTCGGTACCAGATAACCTGAAATACGAGTAAGCAATTCTTTCATTATGATGCGAGCCTCTTCATCCGTTACCATAAAATGGGCAGCGCCTTGGACTTTATCTAATAAATGTAAATAATAAGGTAGTATTCCATTTTCAAACAGTTTATTGCTTAATTTAGCTAGACTGTCAGCATTATCATTAATGCCGCGTAAAAGTACACTTTGGTTTAATAAGGTGACATTTACCTGTTTTAACTGTTCCATTGCATGGCTAAACTCGTTGTCAATTTCGTTGGCGTGATTGATATGAGTAACCATAATAACCTGTAGTCGAGAAATATTGAAACGCTGGCAAAGTGTTGTGGTAATACGTGCAGGAATAACCACCGGTAATCGGCTATGGATCCTAAGCCGTTTGATATGGGGGATAGTTTCTAACCGTGACATCAACCAATCTAACTCATGATCTTTTGCCATCAAAGGGTCGCCACCTGAAAAGATAACTTCATTAAGCTCAGTATGCCGTTGAATGTAATTTAATGCCGTCTGCCAGTTTTGTTTGTTGCCTTTATTTTCTTCATACGGAAAGTGACGTCGGAAGCAGTAACGGCAATTAACGGCACAGCCTCCTTTCACTAATAGTAGGACGCGATCCTGATATTTGTGCAATAGTCCAGGAATTGGACTATGGTGTTCATTTAATGGGTCAGCTGAAAATGTTGGTGTAAGATTAAATTCAGATTTTAAAGTAATAACTTGCCGTAAAAGAGGATCATTAGCATCACCGATCCGCATTTTTGCGATGAAAGGGTGGGGCACACGTAGTGGAAATAAAGCACGAGCGGCACTGCCGGCACGCAATTCCGGGTTATTTTGTAGTGACAGTAATCGTAGCAATTCGTCAGGATCAGTGACAGCTTCTGCAAGTTGTTGTAGCCAGACTTCTCTGGCGGGGCTTTTTTGAGTTACAATATTAAACATTTTTTGGCTATGCCATTTTTACTTAAAAAAATTTAGAGGATTTCCATGGCTACCTATAGTACCAATGAATTTCGCTCAGGTCTTAAAATCATGTTAGATGGCGAGCCTTGTGCAATTGTTGAAAGCGAATTTGTCAAACCAGGCAAAGGGCAAGCGTTTGCTCGCGTACGGATCCGTAAATTAATTTCTAATAAGTTATTAGAAAAAACATTTAAGTCAACTGATTCTGTCGAAAGTGCTGATGTTATGGATCTGAACTTGACCTATCTATACAATGATGGCGAGTTTTGGCATTTTATGAATAATGAGACATTTGAGCAACTAGCTGCTGATGAAAAAGCGGTCGGTGACAATGCAAAATGGTTAATTGATCAAGCCGATTGCGTTGTTACATTATGGAATGGACAGCCTATTACTATCACGCCACCGAATTTTGTTGAACTGGCAGTGGTTGATACCGATCCAGGTTTAAAGGGGGATACAGCAGGTACGGGCGGAAAACCGGCAACATTAAGTACAGGCGCAGTGGTAAAAGTTCCGCTATTTGTGCAAATTGGTGAGGTAATTAAAGTTGATACCCGCTCCGGTGAATATGTTTCCCGTGTGAAATAATATTTAGCTCATCTCCCACTTTTAGTTGTAGGGTGTTTGTTAACAACCAATAGAGTGATAGAACCGTTATTTTTTATTGCTAATAATAGCCTGAAATTTTCAGGCTATTATTGTTTTAGCGTTATTTTCTATTATCTTAATTATTGGTTTGTCTATTTGCTATTAGCCATTAATAAGCATGAGTTTAGATATTAATAATTCGCTGTGAATTAACGACTACATTCTCATTATTTATTGTTAATGCTAGGTAGGGCGTTTCACAGCTGGTTGGGGTAGCTGATTTTAGTGCGGTTAAAATCGTTCTGATTGAAAACAATGCTAATATCACCACCGTGATCATAAAGAAAATAGTCAATCCTGCATCCACGCGATTATTAAAAACCAATTGCACTAACTGGGATTGGCTGTAGTGGGGCGGAATATTGCCGCTATTGATTAGCGACTGAAATTTGTTGGCAATAGCCAAAAAACCGATCTTACTGTTTTTACTAAATATTTTTTCCCAACCAGCTGTCATGGTACAAATGATCAGCCAACATGTAGGTAATAGAGTTACCCAAGCATAGATGTGTCGTTTCATTTTAAATAAAACGACGGTGCAGAGCATTAACGCCATACTTGCTAATATTTGATTGGCAATACCGAACAGTGGCCATAATGTATTAATACCGCCTAATGGATCGACTATGCCTTGGTAAAGGAAATACCCCCACGCCAATACACAAAGTAGGGTGGCAATAATATTGGCAGGTAATGAATCTGTTCTTTTCAGTGCTGGTGATATAACACCTAATAAATCTTGCAGCATAAAGCGCGCCGCTCTTGTTCCTGCATCGACAGCGGTTAAAATGAATAACGCTTCGAATAGAATCGCGAAATGGTACCAGAAGGAGACATTAAGTAAACCGCTAAATGCACTATGTAGTATATAAGCCATTCCGACAGCCAGGGTTGGAGCACCGCCTGCCCGTGAAATAATCGATTGTTCTCCAACTTCATTGGCAATGTTGGTTAAGGTTTCTGGTGTAATATGAAATCCCCAGCTACTGATGATTTGCGCTGCGGAAGCCACTACGTCCGTGGTACCAACAGGCGCTAACATTAACATTGGGCTATTCATCGCAAAATAGACAGCTGGATCGATGATACAAGCCGCGATTAATGCCATGATAGCTACAAACGACTCCATTAGCATACCCCCATATCCAATTAAACAAGCCTGATTTTCATTGGCTAACATTTTTGGTGTGGTACCTGATGCAATCAAAGCATGAAAGCCTGAAACGGCGCCACAGGCAATGGTAATAAAGAGGAAAGGAAATAGTTCACCAGACCATACTGGCCCATTGCCATCAATAAACTGGGTTAATGCGGGCATTTGTAACGTAGGGCCAGTAATGATAATACTGATAGCCAGCCCAATAATGGTACCAATTTTTAAGAAAGTTGATAAATAATCTCGCGGCGCCAATAGTAACCAGATTGGTAATACTGACGCGATAAAGCCGTAAATGATCAATAACCAGGTTAGCTGAATACCATCGAAATCGAAATAATAGGCCCAATTTTCACTTTTAGTCAGCCATTCACCTGAAAGAATAGCAAAGATTAAGAAAGTAAAACCAATAATTGAAATTTCACCAATATGCCTAGGACGAATATAACGGTTGTATACCCCCATAAAAATGGCTAGTGGGATGGTAAAGGCCACAGTGTAAGTTCCCCATGGGCTATGGGTTAAGGCTTTTACGACAATCATCGCTAGAACAGCAAGAATAATCACCATAATCATGAAGCAGGCAATAAGAACTGTTATCCCTGCGATATTGCCCATTTCTGTTTTTACCAGTTCGCCAAGTGAACGCCCATCACGGCGAGCAGAAACAAACAGCACCATGAAATCCTGTACGGCACCAGCAAAGACAACGCCAGCCAATATCCATAGCATACCAGGCAAGTAGCCCATTTGTGCAGCAAGTACGGGTCCAACTAACGGGCCAGCTCCGGCAATGGCGGCGAAATGATGACCAAATAAGATTTTTTTATCTGTAGGCACATAATCTAAGCCATCATTATAACGCAGAGCGGGTGTCATACGCGTTGGATCGATGCGAAGAACGTGATTGGCGATATAGCGCCCATAGTAACGATAGGCAATTATGTAGATACAAACTGCGGCAACAACAATCCATAAGGCATTAATTTGCTCACCTCGATTAAGGGCAATATAACCCAATGAAAAGGCACCCAGCAGAGCAAAAATAATCAAGCTCAGCGGTTTAATAACGTTATTCATATTAGCTCCATCTAATGGTGTTATTAGTAAAAAAGCGGTGATCGCCATTTTTATAATCTATTTTGCTTGATGTAACAATTATTTTGCATAATTGTTAATTTGATCACTTTCTATTAGCTATAAAACAGGCGAGTTGTATCGTTTTTTATTTGTAACTAATAATTATTTTCTGTAAAAGGGGATGATTAATAATAATTAATTTTTTAATGTATAAATGGACTATTTATTCTGCTTTATTAATTTAGATTGAGCGGAATTAATTAGCACTTTTTTATTTTATTTAATAAATAATGAGAATAACGCTAAATAAAAGCGGTGAGTAAAGAAGTTATTTATCGATAAGAGGTATTGTTTAGTGCATCAACTTGCTATTTTCCACCAAAAAGTATCATCACTTTTTAATCATATTGGCCTTGAGCCAATAGAAAAAACATCCAAACAGGAAGCGTTTAGTTTAACTATTGATAATAATTTTCGTTTTTATCTAGGGTTAATCAACCAGTTTGATTGGTATATTTTTACTGATTTAGGTCATATAAATGAATTAACGCAAAAAAATATTACCCTGTTATCTTTATTGCATTTTAATAATTTGACCCAGCTACGTTGGCAACCCGTTGCCGTACTTAATCAAGAACAACATCTTATATTATGGGTAAGACTGCCTTTATATGAGATCAACGAGTATGAACTTGTTGATATTTTTGAATTATTACTTGAAAAATCAGAACAATGTGTAGCTGAAAAAATAATAGTTTAACTTAAAGTAAGGGGTTTTATCATGCCTAATATTTCACCGATTTATAGTAATATAACACCAAATATCAATTATGCCTCAGATGAGGCATCGAGCGGCCAAGCTGGGACACAAAAAACTAATTATCAAGGACGTAATATTGTAAAAGACAGCGAATCGACGTCTGTTTTATTACGGAACAAGCCTCATCTTAATACTGAAACGGATCCAGACAGTAATAAAACTCGACGTCATGGTGGTCTTAATTTTCAGATTGATGAAACACCACCTGAACTTGCACCAAAACCTACTGTGGTGAAAAATAAGTTAATCGAGCCTCCGCAGCTTTCTCGTCAACCAACGTTAGGCACAAAAGACACTCTGGATATACCAGCACAAAATAAATTGCGACCTGGTGAAGTTAATACATTAATGTCATCGACGTCGGTAAGCACAATTAACAATGATACTGGCAATCTCGCTAGCAAAAAAAATGATAAACCTTTGTTGGCTAAAGCAACTCGAGTTGAAGCGCCGGATGGTAAGATAATACCCGCTAATCGTGTGCAAATTGGCAACAAAAATGTGGCAATGATTAGTGAATATCCTAAAGCAGAATATTTAGAAAGTTATTTTAAAATGCTAGCTGATAATCAAACGCCAATACTGGTTGTATTGGCATCAAATAAGGGCATTGCGGCGGAAGGTTTACCTGAATATTTTAAGCAAAATGGCCAGTATGGCAGTGTATCAGTTCAGGTGGAACAGAATAAGAAAGATCAATCTGTAAGTAAATTTTGCTGTGATATGTATCAAATAAAAATTACCCAAGGTAACCATGCATATGAACTGCCTGTTATGCATATTAATAATTGGCTAGGAAAAAATAGTATCGATAATGAAGGTTTAAAAACTATCGCTGATTGTATTAATCTAGCCAGTCAAGAACATTCGACCGAGCTTTACCAAAAAAATAGTCAAGCAATATATGATCCCAATAAAGTATTACCTGTAATACACGGTAATAAAGGATATGAGCGCTCCGCTTTTTTGGTTGCTGCAACTGAAGTAGCTAAACCTAATAATAAATTGAGTGTAGAAGAAATTGTCAGTGAAATAAAAAATTCCACTAGCGCAAAAATATTAAATCAAGAAACACAGCTACAGTTACTCAAGCAATTTGAAAAAGTAGCGGGCAATTACACTAGAGAGAAAAGATCCTCGGCTAGGATGGATGAAGATACCGTTAAATCAGAAAATACGATTGATACAGATACGCTACCGGCAAAATTAAAACGTATGTTAAGTGACCCAGAGGTACCTGCCGTGGCATTACCGCTACGTACATTGTCGGTAGAGGAGCAACAACAAGCCGCTATATTAGCTAAAGATTTATTTCAACGCTTAAAGGACGAATTTAGTGATGCCAATATAGACAAATCACAATATATTCAGAAGATTGAGAATCAACGATTTGGCAATATCTGGACCGCACAAGAAACGGCGGTGACCGCCCCAAATGGTCAGCTGCTAGCCGCTAATCGGGTACAAATAGCGGGTCAAAATGTTGCTATTACTTGCCAATATCCAAAACCTGCATCACTGCAGGATTATTTTAAGATGTTGGTGGCTAATCGGACACCTGCATTAGTTGTATTGGCATCAGACAAAGATATTAATCCAGAAAAAGGCGTGGGATTACCCGAATATTTTAGACAAGACAACCAATATGGTGATGTTTCCGTGACGGTAATTGATAAAGGTGAGGGTAAACTGGCTGACGAATTGGATTATCATGACTATTTATTGCATGTCACCGATCAAAGTCAAAATATTAAAGTCACTATCCCTGTTATTCATGTTTCTAATTGGCCGGATCTAACGGCTTCAGGTAATGAAGGATTAAAAGAATTAGCAGAGCATGTTAATGTAGTTGTCGATAAAAAAATTAATTTTTATAAGGAAAAGGGAAGCAGCGCGATAAATGATGAAAATAAATTATTACCAGTAATGCATTGTCGAGCTGGCGTTGGGCGTACCGGTCAACTACTTGCCACCATGGAATTATTAAAATCAGAAAGTCAACAAAGTTTAGAGAGTATTGTTAGAGATATGCGTACGACACGTGATGGGAAAATGGTTCAAATATCTGCGCAAATGCAAACACTGGCTGTGTTAGCTGAACAATTAAATAAACCAATAACCGATAATAAGTTGCAAGCATGATTTTAGGTTATTGATTTAATTTATTAAAGCAATAATAGTTGCCTGTACATATGCTGTTGCTGGTTTTTTACTCTCCTCCAATAGCGGTTAAGTACAGGCCTATTTTTTGTTGCCAACTGCATTTTCTGTATAAATTAAATGTGGTAATTTATTGATAATATTATGGTAAAGATGTTCGATAAAATAAATCGTTCTATTCTAATAAACTCAACGTCTATTTCATCCACGCTTTTTGTGCTTTAGTGGTCTAAAATTCATTATCCTAACCAACCTTGTCGTTGTTATTGACCATGTGACAGGCCATTTTTAACTTCCCTCAAGCCATCACGGTAGGTTATGGTCATTAATTTTATGTAAATAAAATATTAAACCATGCTAAAACAACCAATTAACATCAAGTAATTGATTGATGAAATATTATTTTGTTAATTAATATGATCGTTTTTTGTTTTTATCTGTAAATTGTTTCAAATATGATTTATTTGTTAAATTTTTACATGGAATTAATAATGATAATCATAAATCACGCTTTCACATCGCCAATCTGGATGACATCGACATTAGACAATAAAAAAGAGATCGAAACGAAATTAAATCAAGCAAATGCAGCGGGGTATCCGGTACATTTAATAGATAATGAGCAAGAAGAGAAAGGAAAATCATTAACTTGGTGGCCAAATAATAATGATAGCGCTATTTTTAATAATCAATCTTTTGATAATCAAAAAATCAACTTATCAATAACAATTAACGAATTTTATAATATTGCCCATGATGAACAAAATCGACTTTTACGTTTACTGTTAATTAAAGAGGGCATAATCAATCATGATAAAAAGGCTATACCAGCAGGTGAACTTGTTAATCATGTTATTAATTATGTTGCACGCTGTAAAAATGATAATAGCAAAATATCTGAACTTGCCCGATTACTGTTAAAACCGCTTGGTCAATATGGATCTGGTCAGAACGAGCAAATCACAGCTATCCATAGCCAAACCGTTATTGCTAATTGGTTACAGCAAGCGGTATTTAATACGTCTGCTGATAGTTGGTTGTTAAAAAAAATTTGTGATATCAAATTACAGCAGCATTCTCTATTCCATCATGACAATTTGAAACAAGGAGTATTCAATCAACTCAATAGCCACATTGAAGTTAACCAACTGTCTGCTAATGTTGGTGATTATTATCAACAACAGGTATTAAGCCACATTATGCCAACATTGTTTTTGCAGCCGAAAAATTCTTATGATCAGCAAAGATTGCAAAACATGGTGATTAATCAGCCGGAATGGGGATATCTGCATGCAGGAACAGCATTATTAAGCGAAAGTGGTGCTGATTTTAATAGCATGAGCCTGGATCAGATTATTAATATCGGTATGTGGCTAGAAACTATGTTGTTAGAGGAAAAACTACCTGTTGAATATATTCAATATTTCAAATTACCCGCCTTGATCCATAGTGTATTAAAAAATAACTATCAACAAATCACACATGAGATTGATAAAGTGAAAATGCTCTCGATTTATCATATTTACTTTGACCATCTAACGCAGCATAGTAAAAATAACCCTTTTGTCCAATGGGTTCAACGTGTTAATAATTGGAAAAGTCGGCAGGAATTGGCTCGCCAACAATTAATAGAGCATAACGTTGAGCAGACATGGTTAAATAACTATTTGTATAAAAATAGCGATGTTAAATATCATGACAGACAGGGTAACGCAGTAGTATTACCCAATATAGATAAGGTTTTTAATAATCAAAATCAACAGCTGGCAGATATTTTTAAGCAAACGGAGTTGACACTTTTACCTCAGGTTTTTAACGCTTTCAGTGAAGCAGAACAGCAATTTATTCAACAAGCTCAAATTTATCTAGTAAAAGCTGAATTTAATGCTCAGGGCAGTGTAAGGAGCGCACCACTTCCGCCACCAGCAAGGCTAGGAATGGTGGCTTCTGGTGCATTAATTACCCGTGTTCCTGATTCAATTGATATGCTTAAATGTATTTTTAATGGAGAAGAACGTATTTATGCATTGCAAAAGCAAGCCAATACCGAAATAGGGCGTTATCAGCTATATCGGGTCGATTATGATAAAAAAGCCATCCTGGATCTGTTTCCTCACGATCATAAAATTCGTGACGATGATGATTACCAATTAAGACTGCATGTTGATTCTTTGCTAAAACAGGCGGATGAGAAACCACAAGTTTTACTCAGTAGCTTATCGACATTACATCGCAATAGGCTAGCTGAAAAATTGCAACAGGAAGGTTATCAGCCCACTATCCAGCAAAAAGTTGACACTTTTTTCTTACATCTTATTCCTTTCTATACCACAATCACTGAAGTGCGAAAAGGTAATACCGGCCAAGCGGTTGGCGCTGCCTTATTTGATGTTAGCGGTTTTTTCCCTTTTCTCGCCAAAGCGGCTCATATTAGCAATCGATTTAGTATTGCGGTAGGGGAAGCAGCCGTTAATGGTCTTCAAACCGCATTAAAGCAGGCGACACTCCGCCAGGCATTACATCAAGGTGCTAAGCAATTACTTAAATCGGGTATTCCTCATGTAACAAATAGTTTGCCTGCCAATCTTTTTGCTGAATTAGGCACTGCTTTTTTGCGTAGTGCCGATCCAGGATTTGAGTTGTTGGCATCGGGTGGCTTAAAAGGGATTCATGCTTTAAAAAAAGTGGCAAAGCAGAGCCAACAGCAATTGAGTGGATTAACTCAATTAGTCGAAGCGCTGGAAAAAAAAGCAAATGATTTCCCAGTGGCTCATAGTGAGCGATTTAAAATAGAAACCGCTTACCACCCTGCACAGTTAAAAGAAGTACCAGTCACAAAGATTGGTCGGCAATCGGGTAAAGATATTTACGTACAGGTCTATCCAGAAACTGGGCAGCCATTTGGCAGGAAGTATTTGCGTGATACTGCAGGTAATTTGGCGTTAGCACCGGTTCCAATAGGAGAAAGACTCTATCAACTAAAAATCCAAGGGTTGGGGGGTAAGGGCGCAAAAATGGGTGCTAAAAAATTAGCAGCTCAATCAAATACAGTTCAGTTAGAGCAAATATCTTTGAATGAATTGAAAGAGTTATTACTAATACAACAAGAAAATACGATTATCGATTTATCCAGCAAGAATTTGCATAATATCGATTTTTCCACGCTTTTTGCTGAAAAAATCGATCTCACTTTCGTTAATTTTTCCGATGCTAACTTATCCGGCAGCAACCTATCAAACCTTAATCTAACTAACGCGACGCTACATAAAGCTTCTTTAAATGGCGCTATTTTGCATCGCGTCAACTTAAATAATGCTAATTTAATAAGCGTTGATCTCTATAGGGCGATTTTAAATGATGCGAAGTTAAATAATGCAAACTTGTTAAGAGCGAATTTAAAAGAAACTAATCTGGTGAATGCTGATTTAATCAATGCTGACTTAACTCAAGCGACTTTGAGCCATACTAATTTGATGCATGCTAATTTGGCCCATGCAGATTTGACTCAAACTGATTTAAGCCATGCTAATTTGCAACAAGTATCTATTCATGGTACTAACTTCTCTGGCGCTATTTTAGATAATACGATTGATAATTTTACCCTTTCTTTGCCTAGTAAATGGAATGAGCATAATCTAGAGTTTGAGCTTAATCATTTTAATCCTCAAGGGAGAAGCATTCTAACCAGTATCGATAGTATTGATGATAAATATAGCCAACTAAAAACCAAATTGGCGTTGCAAGTCATTCATTCTCTAGAGCACTCTACCGTTAATCTTACCAATGTGACGCCATCACTATTGGATATTTTTAGCAAAGCGCTATTTATAAAAAATCCAGAAATCAATAATTTTGTCGATAAACTAATAGAAAATTATTTAAAAAAACCTTCATTGCAATTAATTAATAAGCTAGAAGCGCATCCAACAATGATCCCTGCGTTTCTCAATTATTTTGATCGGCAACCCTATCTGATGGAGTTAGCTAAATATAATGATGCTTTTATTCAAACGCTCATAGCGACCAGAACGCAAGGTGCGGATTCTATTAAGATCACCGCAAACAGCTTATATAAAAAATATTTGCATTTGCCTTACATTCAACAACAACTCCAACATGCGGAAATTAAAAGGCTGTTCGATGATCAGGCCGGTAATGGAGATTGGACAAAAAAGAGACTGCTAATTATCTGTTATTGTCGCCAACAAAAGCAGGAAGAGTATTAATTGTTTCTGAGAAGGAGCTCACTCAAATGTTACATCCCAATTTGCACACTAATTGGAATAATATTGCTCTTTTTCAGCATGGTAAGCGTTTATCTCCGACAGAATACAGTTTAAGCCAATGTTATAAGCAAGACTTTCCACTATTTTCCCATCTATTCCCCCATAATGGTTCTGACGCGTTAATGAAGAAAAGACCGATTAGTTTCAAGTCAGGGAAAATTGTACAAAAAGAAACGAATGGCGCTTTATATACTCGAGCCGCCCAATATATTGAATATAACAATGAATTATTTCGAGTAAAAAATCCTTTTTATAGTAATTATGTGGCAGCCGAAGAAGTGATTATGGGGGGGATTTTTAGTATGACAGGATTAGATGCTCCCAGAATGCTTTTGTGTAATGATTGCGATGATTTTTTTATTTTTAATAAGAAAACAAGAGGCGATTTTCAAGATGGCAAAAATTTATCCAGCTTTGCTTGTGTTGCCTCTCAAGTTGAACCAAGTTTCAAAGACTTAGGTGATTTTTTGCTAGATGAAAAAATGATGATTGAGATAATTAAAAAATCAGCAATAGAAGAACTTTTGTTAGATAGTTATATAAAAAAAAGCGTTGTTAAATATCAGTCTTTAAGAGAAATATTTAATAAGGCCGATTGTGAATTAACAAATATCCTGCAAAAATATCCTAATAAAAGCTATTTAGCTAAGCCTGATGTATTAGCTCAAATAAAAAATAAAAATTTAATAAAATTTACTATGTTAGAGGAAATGAATAAACTGCTACCGCAAAAATTGCGCGATGAACAACTAAAACATTTTTTCGTATCACGATTATTAAATAATTGGGATTATTTAAATTTTGCATTCTGTAATTTTGGCTATTTTATTGATAAGCGTATTCATCCGACAGAATTTAAAGGTATGACGGTAGATTTCGGTGGTTCTGGAACTTTGGGTTTTGGAGGGCTTGCTAAAAATGAAAGCTATCAACGAGCTATGCAGGGTGCTCGCCCAGAAAATCCATTGGCTTCGACTAGCCTATTTACGGAAAAAGATGCTAATTTTTCCAATAATCTGCCCGATTCATTAACAGGTATTAGCTCAGTTCCTCGTAGTCGTCCTTTATTATCAACAATTAGAGGACAAGTTGCGGTAGAAAATAATATTTTTGAAGCGAAAGATTTCAATAATTTCAACAAAGAGTTAATGCCTGCTTTAGAGGTGGCGTATCGGCTCCAGGTATTACCAGATCACGCAATAGAAGACTATCTTCATGAAAACTGGTTGATGGGAGAAAAGGATTTTCCTTATCGTGGTAAAGATAGCAAATACAATATCGATACTGCAAAAATCATAGCAATAATAAAAGATAGAAAACGATCTTTTATTCAATACTTTGGGCAAGATACAATTAAGCATTGGGAACAAAATAATATATTGCAAGCTGCAAAAATAAGAATTGAGATTGCTGATAGTCTGAAGCGTTTAATGAATAAAATATATACTATTCAACCCGTATCAGCGGCTAGCCAGACGGTTTAATCAACATGCATTAATTATAGCCAGTTTTAGTTCCCGACGGTTATAGACTTCTATAGAGTTTAACAAAAATGACAAGCTGCCAGGGGCAGTGCTGTGATTGCCCTGGTGGATAAATAAGGATAATTTATTATCCAGAATGCGACAAAACTAAGCAAGTTGGCTAAGATTTATGACACCTTTGCAGAAAATAGTAACAGAAATAGAACATCAAATTTTAATTAAATAAACTAATCTTCAATGGCAATTAAGTAATCATACATAATGTTGAAGTTATAATACTGCCTGGTTATAATTTTTTCAGTTTCATCTGTTGCTCAGGACGACCTGAGAAATAGCATTTTATTGGGGACGACCCCGAGTGATTAGGAGGAATGATGGCCTGGTTAGTTTTATTGATAGCCGGTTTACTTGAAATTGTTTGGGCAATAGGATTGAAATATACCCAAGGATTTACCCGATTAACCCCCAGTATTATCACTTTAGTAGCCATGTTGTTTAGTATAGGGTTATTAGCTTATGCAATGAAAACGCTGCCTGCCGGTACGGCATATGCTATTTGGACAGGTATTGGAGCGCTTGGCACGGCGACAATTGGGATTATTTTTCTTGGTGAATCGGCAAGTTTATTCCGCTTATTAAGCCTGGGACTAATTTTTGCTGGGATAATTGGTTTAAAACTGGCAAATTAAATTTTAAGCTATTCATTATAGATAAATTTCTATTTTGTTATGGCGGATTGATAAGGGGCGTGGATATTTATTTATGCCCCTATTATTTAGTGCTAAATTTCATTAGTTGTGGTCAATATTTCATTTTTTTTTAAATAAAAAATGAGCTTCATCAGCACAGATAAATTTATTCTATTTTAGGATCACTGAAAAGAAGGGCAATAAACGCTGTGTTTCCTCTGGAAAAAAAGCAAGTGGATTTTTTGTAATTTGTGGCAACCAAATTTTGTTAGCGTCAGGATTAATTGCTAATTTCTTAATTGAATCTTTGATTGATGATGATATTAAATTAAAAACTAGTGAATAAAACCCTACTGAATAACTAACTGTTTATTCTGTGTTTTTATTTACCAGTGGATTTAAATTGTAATAAATAAGTGGAAAAATCCGCAGTAACTCCTATAAGAATAATAGAGAACAACGTTCTCCACGCTTAATTAAGTTATATTAGGAGGTCTATTATGATTCGTCCATTAAGTTTATTTCCAGCTTTAACAAATGATTTGTATTCTGACAGATTTGATAAGATAGATAAGTTATTTAGTCACTTAACGGGTGTTAAGCCACTAGCATTGCCAAGTGAATCCTATAATTTAAAGAAAATTGATGATAGACATTATGAACTAATAATCAGTGTGCCAGGTTTCACTGAAAATGAATTAGATGTTTCGTTTTCTAATGGACAATTGTTTGTTGTTGGTGATCATAAAGAAGAAACACCAAAAAAAGGCGAATGGCTGCATCAAGGTATTTCTCATAGATCGTTCTCTGCCCAATATTCGTTAGGTAAAAATGCTAAAATTCAAAGTGCTGAATTATGTGATGGCTTACTTAAAATTCTTCTTGAATATGAGATCCCAAAAGATGAGAAGGTAAAAAAAATTGCGATTAAAAAAGCTAAGAAAAATGAGCCTAAAAAATTAAAAGCAACAAAAAAACCTTCAGTGCCTAAAAAAACAAAAACAGCTAAATAATTTGCTTAAAATTACACATTACTTAATTAACTTAAGCTGGAACAAATAAAAGCCTCGCTAATATTATGTTGAGGCTTTTATTTTTTTAATTGTTGCATTATTGGAATCAATATAAATTCTTTCTTTCAACACTAACAATTTTTTTTAGTAGTAAAATCTAATGTATTGTAAGTTACAAGCTTGTAATGAAAAATTCAGCGCTGAAATAATAAAATAAAAGTTTAGTAGGAAGTATATTATGAATAAAATTCTTGTTTTAAAATCCAGCATCATGGGAAATAATTCTCAAACAAATTCCTTGATTGATACTTTTCTGACGAAAAGACAATTAAAAGGATTACAAGATGAAGTTACAATCCGTGACTTAGCCACGCTTAATCTTCCGGTATTGGATAATGAACTGTTTAATTCGATGCGAGGAGCGACTAATTTCAGTGAAAAAGCCTTTAACGCTGTCGCCCTATCAGATAAATTGATAGCTGAATTAAAAGGGAGTGACATGGTTGTTATCGGAGCACCCATGTATAATTTGAATGTGCCAACCCAACTGAAAAATTGGTTTGATCTTGTTACTCGTGCAGGTGTTACATTTAAATATACTGAAACTTATCCGATGGGATTAGTTGAAGGTGTGCGTGCAGTTGTTGTCAGTTCTCGCGGTGGTATTCATTTGGGACAACCGACGGATGCAGTAACACCTTATCTGAAATCGGTTTTAGGATTGATTGGTATCACTGATGTGGAGTTTATTTATGCCGAAGGGATGGATATGAAACCGCATGGAAAAGAACAGGGAATTGCTAATGCTAATGCAAAAATGGCTAGTCTTATAGCCTAAGTATGATGATGTACTTACTGGCATGTAAAATACGAGTAAGTACAAATCTACTCAGTTTGGCGCCGCTATTTTTTCCATATAAGCGGGTAAATCATTAACTAGAGTATCAACAATGAGCCGAACTTTACGCGAAAGGTAAGGCGTTTTTGGCCATACCGCATAAATAGAAAAAGTTATTTCGCCTGCACGAGGCATAATTTCTTTCAGACGCCCATCGATCAGTTCTTTTCTAACTAACCAATCAGGGAGCCAGGCAATACCTGCATCTGAAATAATCGCGTCTTTTATTGCTTGCATATCATCCATCATTAATCTTGTTTTCGGTCTGAATTCGTATATACCACCGTTATCGTCTTTGAGTCGCCATTTTTGTATTCGATTTGAATGGCTATAAGCGACAGCGAAATGTTGCGCCAATTCTATAATTGTTTGTGGTTCACCCATCTGAGCAAGATATGAGGGAGAAGCGCAAATTGTCATACGGTGTTTGCCAATTTTTCTAGCGACAAGATTACTGCTATCAGGCAGTGTGCCAATATAAATTGATAAATCAATTCCTTCTTCGATAAGATCAATAATACGATCGTTAAATGACATTTCTAGTTCTAGTTTGGGGTACTGTTTTATTAAAGAAATGAGTAGTGGAGCGATACATAAATGACCAAATAAAACCGGCATGGAGAGTCTAAATTTGCCACAAGTTTCAAGCTTACCGCTATTGAGGATGTCTTCTATCTTTTCTATCTCATCGAGAGCACGTCGACAATATTCATAATATAGTGTTCCTTCCTCAGTTAAACTTTGTGTGCGGGTTGTCCTATGAAATAGGGTAATACCCAGTCTTGCTTCTAATTGAGCAATTTTTTTTGCTACCGATGAGCGCGTTAAATGTAATTTTTCTGCTGTTTGAGAGAAGCTGTTAGCTTCAGCAGCAGCAACAAATACCGGAAGACTATTTAGTACACTTTTCATTGGATTATTGCCATTCAAACATAAAATTATCTTTATAAATAATAGACAGAAACATTAATTGTTAGAAATAAAATAAGATTTAGTAAATTTAATGATGCTTAAAGCAGGATAAGATTTTTATTATGCTTAATTTGAATTAAATATTGTGGTAAATAGTGTTAAATATATTTAAACAGAAATAAAAAACTAATCCTTTGATTTAACAATTTATTTTAGCTAATAAAAAGTAATCCCCAACAACTAGACTATATTTAAAACTGTGCTTTTTATCAAGAATTCAAAAAGTTCGATTTTATAAAATGTTATTTTAATTTTAGGAATGATATTAATGATAAGTTTATCTCATATATCGGGTTTAGTATTAGGTGGATTGCTTGGTTTTATTATGCAACGAGGGCGTTTTTGTTTAGCCGGCGGATTAAGAGATTTCTATTTATTTCGTGATGGTGAAATGATAATTGCTATTTTAATCGTTATTTCTATTCAGAGTTTTGGGTTATTTGGCTTGCAAAGTCTAGGATTAGTCATACTCCCTTATGCCAAATTTTTATGGTTAGCAACCATTGTTGGTGGCATTCTATTTGGTAGTGGCATGGCATTAGCCGGATCTTGTTCTACGGGCGCCTATTATCGAACAGCTGAAGGTTTAGTTGGCAGTATCATTGCTGTTATTGGCTTTATCCTAGCCAGTTGGTTTGTCCGTTTACCGGTCAGTAAATCTTTTTTTTCACCGATTACTTCCCAGATATTAGATAGCGGAACAATTACGCAAACTTTTCATGTATCACCCTATGTTATTATGCTTATTTTAATATCACTAACAATCTATTTAACCATTAGACATATCAAACAGTGGAAACCTATCAATGCAGCAAAAATAACAGCAAAAAAGACAGGAATTAGCCATCTATTATTTGAAGCGCGTTGGCATCCATTTATTACGGCAATGTTAGTAGGAATCATTGCGTTATTAGCCTGGCCGGCAAGTTTATCTGCTGGTCGGATTGGCGGGCTTGGTATTAGCGGACCCAGCGCGCAATTATTTTCATTGTTGATTCACGGGAATTTAAAATTTTTTGACTGGGCCGGCTATTTATTAATCGGGATTTTGTTGGGTTCGTTTATTGCCGCAAAGGGAAGTCAAGAGTTCAGATTTAGAAATCCAGGTTTGGCCACAATGGTAAAAAATTTTATTGGTGGTTTATTAATGGGCATGGGTAGCGGTTTGGCGGGTGGCTGCATGTTAGGTAATACATTGGTTAATACCGCTTGGTTTGCATGGCAAGGTTGGGTGTTTATTCCTTGTATTATTTTTGGTAGTTGGCTCACTAGCTATTTTACTATCATCCGTCCATGGCAAATAAAATCATAGAGGTTATCACATATGAGTGAAATTCAATTAGATACCAGGGGAAAGTTATGCCCATATCCATTGATTCAAGTGCAAAAAGCGATAGAGTTAATGATAAACGGTGATATTTTAATTATTAAATACGATTGTGCCCAAGCGACAGAAAATATTCCGAAGTGGGCTGCTAAGTCAGGTCATGAAGTGATTGATTTTCAACAAACTGGCAACGCCCAATGGCAAATTAGCATTAAAAAAGGTAAATAAGTTAATTCGATTGAATGAATAGGGGTATTCAATACAAACTTCAGGTTGGCAAGATAGAAAGCTTAGTAAGTTAAGTCATGCTATTGATTAACAATCCGCCTAGGAACGAACGAACTCCTTCCCTGGCATGGATTTCCCTACACTCAATTTTGGGGATTTCGGTTTATAGTAACCCGCTTAATTGTCCCCTTTATTGAGACAGAGTCTGTCGCATTGGAGCTGGGATAACATTTTTTATTATGGGGCAGGCTGCAATCAGGAACAGCAGTTGTTGGTGATATTGGATTTGAACTTTCAGTCGCGTTACTCTGCTCTTCTGTTGGCTCTACATCGGTAATTTGGCTGGATATTGACACTGTGCTCATTGAGATAGCACTGGTGCCAAGCAGAATTATGAAAATAAATAATTTAGATAATAGTTTCATTACGGTTTTCTCCTCATTTAATAAGAATGATAATTATTATTAAATAATAGGTCAATATTTGACCATTGCAATGAATTATCTAAGTGATTTTTTAATAATAATATTTTATAGCTTGATTGCTATTATATCGGCTTATTTTGCTGTACCGACAATAAAAATGTAAAATATCTCACTGTAAAAATTATCTTCTAATAATTTTGTGTTGAATTAAGAGTATTTGCATTGCTTGGTTGAATTATATTTTCATCTAATTTAATCATGATATTATTTGTTTTTTTCATTTAAAAATTAGATAGTTAAACATAAGTATTTGTATATTAATTATAACTATATAAAGTTAAGCAGCGTTTTCTAATTAATCTAAAATGAGATTTATTTTACTAGTAGATTGTAATTTTAAGATACTTATATAATTTATGAGCAGTGGGTTAAGTATGATAACAGGCTAAGTACTTTATGATTTTAATCCAAAAACTATTAATAACAAAAAAGTAATTATGCTTTAACAATGATCTGTTGCATCAAATTGAGATCATTAATATTTATTTTTGCTTTTATTAATTATTATTGAAAAAAATACCTCTTTATTAATTTTAATGAAGAGGTATTAATTAATTAAACGCTTTATTTGTATTGCAAGATTATGCCTTACAATAAGCCTTTTGCAACATCTGCTTTTTCTAACTCTTCTGTTATTTCTGCATGATCAGTTACTGTTGAAGCGGTACTTGTAGCCGCTCCTATAGCGGTCTTGGCAGTCTCTACACCTGTCTTAATAACATCAGCGCCAGTATCAGCGGCTTTATTCACAACATCAGCACCAGTATCAGTAGCTTTCTTCACAAAATCAGCGCCAGTATCAGCGGCTTTATTCACAACATCAGCGCCAGTATCAGTAGCTTTATTGACAAAATCAGCACCAGTATCAGTGGCTTTATTGACAAAATCAGCACCAGTATTAGTAGCTGTATTTACAGCATCAGCACCAGTATTAGCCACATTTTCTGATGTTTCTAAAACTTTATCTAAGCCAGAGATAGGGAGACCTAAACCGCCTATTGGGCTAGCCATAGCTGACATATAACCAAATGTTAATACAGAAGCGATAGCAACGAGTTTTGTAAATGATTTCATTAGTCACCTCAATTAATAGTTATGTAACGATATTAATAATAGATGCTTATTTTAACCTTTCAATAACATTTTTTTAACTTAAGCTGATTTCTACGCAGTAGTGTCATTAATAAAGTAACTACAACTATTATAAAAAAGTGTTTTTTATCGATACATTTTGGATGACAGTATTATTTTTCTAAAAGATACAATCATATTTGTAATAATCTGATTTTTAGCTTTACGATAGCAAGTTGCATATGAAAAAAGTTTAGTCAGTAGCAATTGCTATATAAGGAACAATAACTTATTGATGATCTTGATGATATAGTGTCCACTCTTCGATACTAACACCGTTAGCGAGGTGGCAATAACCGACTTCGCCTTTAGTTGTCTTGACAATGTTAATTTTTCCCCCTTTTTTAATACAATAAACTGAGGCAGGATTTGCCATGCCGATGGTTTTAGTGGGGGGCAATGATTCTGTTTGACTAGTACATCCGACAACATAAACATAGGTTATTAGTAATAGCATCTTTTTCATAGATTTTTTCTCAACCAGGTAGTGAACAAACAGACTAATTATAGTATATAAATTATTTTATTATTTTTAAATATAAAATATATTGATATTTTTTATGGTAAAAATAATTTAAATCGCTAGATTAAAGAATCAATTTTATATTTGTGTTAATTGTTTTTCTTATAAATTATTTTTATTTAATTGAAAAATAAATTAATTTTAGATAAAGTTTTGTTTTTTTATTAAAAGTAACTTGCGCATCACTACACGAAATATAATATAAAATTTACATTAAATTTTTATATTGCTGTATATGACTTTAAATTTTTGTATATTATTAAATAAACTTAATCAACATTATAAAATAAAAGGATATTTATGAATAATAATCAATTATTTTCAACAGGTGTTATTTTTTATAAAGGAAAAAATTATACTGGTGATGGTTTTTTATATAGAGAATCTAATCAAGAGTATCGCCTTTCTACAGAACTGAATGATAAATTTAATTCTGTCAGAGTTGGTAGACTTTCACAAGTTCAAGGATGGAAGGATTATGCAGCTAATAACGCCCCTGGTAACATAACAAAAACTTGGCAATACGATACACCAGATCTATCAGAGATAGCAGGCTTATCAAGATTTACCGTATTTCCTAAGTATACCGATATATTAGCGATACAACTTAACAATAATACAGGTAACAATAATATATTTTATCAGCTTGTATTTAATATTTCTTTTGTATGTAATCCAATATATATTAAAGCAAATACAGATTATGAATGTATTGGTACCTTTCCACAAGATGGCAATTTGTATAATGCTAATATTTCTATTATTAGTAACCAGAATAGACCAGCTATTCGTGGGCAAGTAAGTTTTAAATATAATATGTCGACTAGTGAAATTGAGATAATGACATGTAATCAAAATTTTCCACCAATTCTGTCATTTCAAAAAGCGGAAAGAAATAGATTTCAACTAAATATTAATAACAATTAATGTGATTTTTTCTCACGATAAATGAAATTATTTTGATCTGACAGAAATATTAATTGGTTATATAATATCTGTCAGATTAAATTTAATTTCTCAAAGCGAAAAAAGCTAACATAAAGATATATTAAAATTTATTAATGTTAACCTGCATTATATTAATACTTAAACCTGGCAGGTTCTTTATTGCCCATTTCTTTAAGAATAATATTGGTATATTCTACAACTGCACCTCTGGCATGATTATTATCCTCGTCAGGAAGCATTGTTAACGCATGAACGATTTCATGCATAAATGCGCGGATCAAACTAAACAGAGCATAATTACCATTTTCTTGTTGGTAATCCTCATTAAATTGCGAACAATTTGCAGGATCAGTAGTAAGGGATATAATTTTTTTACCATTTTCCGCTTTTATCTCTTCTGCAGTGACAGTGGTGCTAAAGGCATCTTGAGTTGATAGATACCATTTGTCACCATCGCAAAGATTGGTATCATAAGCATAATTAAATAATCGCCGAAAAGTTAGACTTTTTTCATAGGCTGAGGTCATGATAGTGGATAGTTCTTTGTGACATAACTGGTATTGGTTTTCATCGGATTCTGATTCAATTTTTTTATTTGATAAAAATAGTGATATGACCTGCTCCGATGGATGTAGTTTATCGCTATTGGTCGCAATCTTGTCATGCGATTTTCTTGCTGGGGAGGGATCCGTTGATTGTATTTTTAAATCGGGATATTTATCAGCTAAATCTTCATCGTTATTATTAGATGCTTGAGTATAGAGTGGAGAATAGGATATTTTATTATTAAAATCAATTGGTAACATATTTAAAATTAACTCTCTAACGTCAATTATGATTATTTCTCATTATTCTAATTCTATTAAGATTATTTTTTTTTGCTAATAAATTTCAATTTTTATTATAGTTGCGTAGGGTTTATAAATAAAAATATAACGCGCAATAATCAATAAACAGAGAGTTTATTTTCAAAGCTCTCTGTTTGTTTAATAAACTATAAAGTGATCGAAAATTTATTGGATGTACTTTACTGAAATAATTTTTTGTCAATTAATTAAATATAACAAGAGTGTACTTCTTTTATGGGCTTAGTATCATATCCTATATGCTGGATATAAATTATGGTTATATTATTTTTAGTTAATTTTTGCCTTAACTTGTTAAAAAAATTATTTTTAGATTTTATCGGTGGTTCAATAACCTTAAAATAGTTACCAGGTAGTGCGATAATTTCTTTTAACCCATTAAAGTCTTTTTTGTTAAATTTATTATTTTTGTCTTGAACAATAAGAGTATAAGCAGCAAAATTAACCTTACCAATGCGAAATTGTAGTTCTTCGCCAGCTTTATTAGCGATTGTTAATTGAAATATAATTTTCTTATCGTTTTGGCTACCACTTTGCATAGCGAAGTATTGTGCAATATTTCTATTTGAAGAAAAAAAAGCAAATGCATAATTTTGTAGGTAACCAGTATCTTGTATTTTTTGAAATTCGGCGCTGGGTATAGATAATCCTCTATATAATATAGACGCTGTTGTTGGGGAAAATTTTTCCATTTTTGTGGCGACAATACGAATTTCATTTTTAGCAATCGCTTCTTGTCTTTGCCAACCATTGTTTTTCGCCTGTTCAGGGTAGAGTGATGTGTTGCGTAAGGTACCATTAAGATCGTCCGGTGATTGAAATAATATTCTAATATTTTCTTGGTTGTAATTTCCGGTTGAAATATCTTTTTTTACTTGTCTATCTATTCGATTATCAGTCGAACTTTCAATAATAGGTTTTTCTTCTGATACAAAGTACTTAGGTAGAATATGGGTTTGCTCATCGGGATCTTTCGATGTTGCTGGGTTATTTTTAACTATGTTAAATGAATTTAGTCTGTCCATTATTTCTCCTGTGTCAGTATGTCATTTATGGTTTACTCTGTAGAGGGGATAGTACAATGCTGTAGTAACAGATCTCTTGGTAAAAGTAGGATTAGCTTTGTGACTTATGCTGTTGGTATAATTTATTACTAGCGGTAAAATAGATTATGTAATCGACAAATTTCTCGTTTGCGTAATAACTATTATTAAATGTTTCCGTCTGATTTATCTATTTTTCCATTTAAGCATTAAAAAGTGATTTGATAATTAAGTAGGAAAAGATGAAATAGATTTTATTTACTGTGACTAACAAAATAATTTAATAACACTTAATTTTGACAATTTATAAATAAAATAGTATGTGATTAAGTCATGGATATTAATAATATTACTACTTCATATAAAATATATCGATTTTTATTTTCTAGTGTTTTTATCAGCAAATGTAATAAAATTTCATTATATATATTTGCCTGATAATTAGGATATAAGGAAATAAACTTCTTTATATCCTTCAAACGAGTAATTTTAGATAAAATAGTTTTATTGTATAGTCTCCTCCCAGTACTGTTCAATACTATTTTCATCGGAATTAGCGCTTTTGACTAGAATTGTTTTATTATTTTCAGATAAGTAGCATTTAGTAAAATCGATATCAACCGAACAGGGTAAACCATTTTCTTTATTTATCCAATGTTTAATATCAACTTGAGCTTCAATTGTGTTCGAGATAAATATAATAAAAGAAAAGATAGTAAATTTTACAAGTAACTGTTTCATAATTTATCCTGTTCATTGTTATAGAAAACGATATTTAATAGTAGATCATTTTTAACTAAAGTAATAATATAATTATCCTGTAAATAAAATAATAATTTTTGATTTGATGATTGGAATAAAATAAAGCAAAATGAGCAATAATTAGTTTCGAAATAACAAATTTACTATAATGTTAAAATTATTTAGTAGATTATATCATTTTTAGCATAAAGAAATTATATAAGATATATTTGATTTGAATTTTTACGAATATTTTATCAAAAACACTAAATATTAATATATCTTTCTTATTAAAAAGGATTTTTTATGCAGAATAACACTAACCCTATGTTTAATAATAATAAATTTAAATTGGGTCTTTTTTCTATTAATTGCTCTGGTGGCCTAGCCATGACAACAGTAAAAGAAAGTTGGCTAAATTCCTGGGAAAATAATCTTAAAATAGCCCCACTTGCTGATGAGGCCGGGCTTGAATATTTATTAACATTAAGTCGCTGGATGGGATATGATGGAGAAACGCATTTTCATAGTAATGTTTTAGAATCAGTAAGTTGGCCTTCTACATTATTAGCTGCTACGCGGCGAATCGGGGTGATTTCCACTATCCATACTTCTTTGCATAATCCTGTTATTCTCGCAAAGCAGTTAGCGACGATGGATCATATAAGTGTTGGTCATGTTGGGTTAAATATGGTATGTGGCTGGAATAGACAGGAATATGAAGCATTAGGCGGAGAGTTATTTTTAGTCATCAAGATTGTTATCAACATGTTCAAGAATGGCTTGATATAATAAAAAAATTATGGCGAACCGAAACCGCTTTTGCTTGAAATAGGAAATTTTTTAAATTTAAAAAGTATATAGCGTTCCATTGCCATTACAAAAGAATATTCCTATTTTTAATAGGGCAGGTGCTACCTTTGGTAAAGATTTTGCTATTCGAAAGGTAAATTATTTATTTATGTTAACACTAGATTTAAATCAATTTGACAAGATATTATATCAATACAAAAGCAAGAAAAATTACAAAAGAGAAAAAAACCGTTTAATTTTATATCTTGATTCTTATGTTGTTTGTCGGCCAACGTATAAAGAAGCAGAAGAGTATCTTCATTATTATTAACAGCAAAATACAGATTGGGAAGCGGTAGATCATATTATTAAATTATTAGCAAACAATTCGAAAGTTGTTTTAATAGAAGAATTTAATTTGTATCGTTCTAAATTTCCAACCGATCATGGGGGTTATCCTTTGGTCGGGACACCGAATGACATTGTTAATGGAATAGAACAACTCTACAATCCAAGTTTATCAGGTACAGCTTTAACATTTGTTAATTATCGCGATGAATTTTCTTATTTTAGAGATTAAGTACTGCTACATTTAGAAAAATGTGGCTTAAGAGAACTTTTTGATTTGTAATGGAAAAATTTTTTATCTAAAACTGATATCATTTGTATCAAAAAATTAATAAATTTTTAATTCTAAATTTTATATATCTTTAATTAATAACTGCGTATTTTACTTTTTAGCTTTAAATTGTTTTTAATAAATGCTGGAGCACATCATAGATATGATTAATGCTACCAGCAAAATATTATTTAAACATTGACAAGTGTATCTTTCCAGTTTTTACTATCTAAAGTAATTCTTGCTATAGGATGCGGAGTATATTCTTGTGACGGCTGCCAGGTATTATGCTTATCATCTATTACTGGTTTAAAGATATATCCATAAATAAAACCATCTAGGTCAGTAGCCAAATAATTAATATCTGCATTAACAACTAATTCGACATCAAAGTAATTAACCTGCTTTGTCTCTTGTTCACATATTTCAATTAACTTCATTGTAATTCTCCTTAGATATATTATGCATAGGGTTTTATAAAAATTTTATTTTGGCTAAATAGGTTGTTTTGTATCTACCTTTATTGAACAGTAACTCTTTTTTATTACCAATATCACATTTATATATTATGTTTCTTGTTAGTTTTTTTTGTATAGTTTGAATTTGTTAACATAAAAAATAATCCATTTACTCAGTTTGATTTTGTAATGTTATTACATCGTAATGCCAATCAATATGATATTGATTCCATAATTTTTTAATTATATAAATCTTTTATTATTATTATATTCTATATTTATTAAAAGTTATTTTATAAGTTAATTTTTGAAAAAAATTATGATAAATATAATTTATTTTGTTAATAAATAGAGTTAAAATGTCAGTAATAGCCGTTAACCGTCATCGATAGGAGATATTTTATAGATAATAAACTGTTTTATATCATTTTTATTTCTTATCTCAGCATAGAATAGCTGTTTTCAGTCACCTATTATATTCCTTGTGTCATCAAATTTATGTACATATTGGTGTACATAAAATATTATATAAAAAAGACGCAAGGAGAAAAAAGATGGCGGTAAGTGATTCATGGTTAAGAGCGGTAAATGGTAAGCCACAAGCTAAAATGGTGACTAAATCAGACAGAGAGGGTTTATCAGTTCGCGTAACACCAAAAGGT
>NZ_AUCC01000038.1 GCF_000429565.1 Arsenophonus nasoniae DSM 15247 | reverse complement strand
GGCATTACCATCTCGACGCCTTCTGGCAATTCGATTGTGCCCGTTACATCTGTCGTTCTAAAATAAAACTGGGGACGGTAACCTTTAAAGAATGGTGTGTGGCGTCCACCCTCATCTTTGCTCAAAATATAAACTTCTGATTCAAATTGAGTATGCGGTTTGATTGAGCCTGGTTTGGCCAATACTTGACCACGCTCGACGTCTTCACGCTTGGTACCACGTAATAAAACACCTACGTTTTCACCTGCACGACCTTCGTCTAACAGTTTACGGAACATTTCTACGCCGGTACATGTCGTCTTCGTCGTCTCTTTAATGCCAACGATTTCTACTTCTTCACCAACTTTAACAATACCACGCTCTACACGACCTGTTACTACCGTTCCACGACCTGAGATCGAAAACACATCTTCGATTGGCAACAAGAAAGGTTTATCTATTGCACGCTCTGGCTCTGGGATATAGCTATCTAACGCTTCCGCTAACTCAATAATTTTCGCTTCCCACTCAGCAACACCTTCCAGCGCTTTCAACGCTGAACCTCTGATTACTGGCGTGTCGTCGCCTGGGAAATCATACTGAGAAAGCAGCTCACGCACTTCCATTTCAACCAGTTCTAGCAACTCTTCATCATCAACCATATCACATTTATTCAGGAAAACGATGATATAAGGAACACCTACTTGGCGACCTAATAAAATATGCTCACGCGTTTGTGGCATTGGACCATCAGTTGCCGCTACCACTAAAATTGCGCCGTCCATTTGTGCCGCACCGGTGATCATGTTTTTTACATAATCTGCGTGGCCTGGGCAATCTACGTGGGCATAATGGCGTTTAGGTGTATCATATTCTACGTGAGAAGTAGAAATAGTGATCCCGCGCGCTTTTTCTTCTGGTGCATTATCAATTTGATCAAATGCACGCGCATTACCGCCATAAGTTTTCGCTAATACGGTGGTGATTGCAGCGGTTAAAGTGGTTTTACCATGGTCAACGTGGCCGATTGTACCAACGTTAACGTGCGGTTTATTACGTTCAAATTTTTCTTTAGACACGACTCTATTCCTTATAGAGTTCTCTCAAACAATAAGAGAGAACCAGATTAAATAGTTAAACCGAAAGCCAATTACTTAGCTTTACGAGCCTCAATAATTGCTTGAGCAACATTGGTTGGTGCTTCATTATACTTCAAAAATTCCATAGAGTAAGAAGCACGACCTTGAGTTTGTGAACGCAGATCTGTGGCATAACCAAACATTTCTGACAATGGTACTTGAGCACGAACTGTCTTACCAGTTGCTGTATCTTCCATACCTTCAATCATACCACGACGACGGTTCAGGTCACCAATTACGTCACCCATATAGTCTTCAGGCGTTTCAACTTCAACTTTCATGATTGGCTCCAGTAAAACTGGACCTGCTTTCATGAAGCCTTCTTTGAAGGCCATAGAACCTGCAATTTTGAATGCCATTTCCGAGGAATCAACCTCATGATAGGAACCATCATACAATGCCACTTTGACATCAACAATGGGGTAGCCCGCCAGAACACCATTTTTCATCTGTTCTTGAACGCCCTTATCCACCGCAGGTATGTACTCTTTAGGTACAACGCCCCCAACGATTTCATTGTGGAATTCATAACCAATTTCATGGCCTGCTTCCAAAGGTTCAACGCGTATCCATACATGACCAAATTGACCACGACCACCAGACTGACGAACAAACTTACCTTCCTGCTCAACAGACTTACGAATAGTCTCACGGTATGCTACTTGTGGTTTACCAACGTTCGCTTCAACTTTAAATTCACGACGCATACGATCAACCAATACTTCCAGATGCAACTCACCCATACCAGCAATAATTGTCTGACCAGATTCTTCATCTGTTGACACGCGGAAGGATGGATCTTCTTGAGCCAAACGACCTAAAGCAATACCCATTTTTTCTTGGTCAGCTTTAGTTTTTGGTTCAATAGCAACCGAGATAACGGGCTGTGGAAATTCCATACGCTCCAAAATAATTGGCGCATCCATACCACATAGAGTATCACCGGTAGTCACATCTTTGAGACCGATAGCGGCAGCAATATCACCCGCTCGGACTTCTTTAATTTCTTCACGTTTATTAGCATGCATCTGAACGATACGACCAAAACGCTCTTTTTTATCTTTAACTGGGTTAAGAACGGTATCCCCTGAGTTAACGACACCAGAGTAAACCCGGAAGAAAGTCAAATTACCAACAAATGGGTCAGTTGCAATTTTGAATGCCAATGCTGAAAAAGGCTCATCATCACTTGCATGACGTTCCGCTGGTGTGTTTTTACCATCAGTTAAAACACCTTTAATTGCAGGAATATCAGTAGGTGCAGGTAAATATTCAATAACCGCATCAAGCATTGCTTGCACGCCTTTATTTTTAAAGGCCGAACCACACGTAACCAGAATAATTTCATTATTCAATACGCGCTTACGTAATGCTTGTTTGATCTCTTCTTCAGACAGCTCTTCGCCACCAAAATATTTTTCCATCAACTCATCTGATACTTCGGCCGCAGCTTCAATCAGTTTACCATGCCACTCTTCAGCTTGAGCTTGCATGTTTGCTGGAATATCTTCATAAACGAAAGTAACGCCTTGATCACTGTCACTCCACTGGATTGCTTTCATTTTAACTAAATCAATAACACCAGTGAATGACTCTTCAGCACCAATAGGTAACTGAAGTGGAACGGGTATTGCTGCCAGACGTGTTTCAATCTGTTCAACAACACGCAAAAAATTAGCACCCATACGATCCATTTTATTAACAAATGCGATACGGGGTACTTGATACTTATTTGCCTGACGCCAAACTGTTTCAGATTGTGGTTGGACACCACCAACTGCACAATAAACCATTACCGCACCATCAAGAACGCGCATAGAACGTTCTACTTCAATCGTGAAGTCAACGTGTCCTGGTGTATCAATGATGTTGATACGGTGTTCGTCAAACTGTTTACCCATACCAGACCAGAAAGCAGTAGTTGCCGCTGAAGTGATAGTAATACCACGCTCCTGCTCCTGCTCCATCCAATCCATTGTTGCTGCGCCATCATGAACTTCACCAATTTTATGGCTCACGCCAGTATAAAATAGGATACGTTCGGTTGTGGTGGTCTTACCAGCATCAATATGGGCACTAATACCGATGTTGCGATAACGCGTAATGGGAGTTTTACGAGCCATTTTTTCCTCTCTCGTGAACGTTCAATTCGTATAAGGGTAACACCAAGTTACCCTTACGAAACATAACTAGCAAAAGCTACCACCGATAGTGTGCAAACGCCTTGTTAGCTTCTGCCATACGATGAACATCTTCACGTTTTTTAACAGCAGTGCCTTTATTTTCAGCCGCATCAGATAATTCGTTTGCTAAGCGCAAAGCCATCGATTTATCACCGCGTTTACGAGCAGCTTCAACAATCCAACGCATTGCTAATGCATTACGACGGACAGGACGAACTTCAACAGGAACCTGGTAAGTTGAACCACCTACACGGCGTGATTTCACTTCCACTGTTGGACGAACATTATCCAGAGCAATTTCAAAGGCTTCTAAATGATCTTTTCCAGCACGTTGAGCCAGGGCCTCAAGCGCACTATATACAATTGCTTCTGCAGTAGATTTTTTACCATCTACCATCAAAATATTAATAAATTTAGCCAATAATTCTGACCCAAACTTTGGATCTGGCAGAATTTTACGTTGACCAATTACACGACGACGTGGCATGGATATACTCCGTTGTTAAATTCAGGGTTGTCCAAAACTCTATGAGTTTATTTTGACATTAAAAATTAAATGTTTGGCCTTACTTAACGGAGAACCATTAAGCTTTCGGCTTCTTAGCGCCGTATTTAGAACGACCTTGTTTGCGATCTTTTACACCAGAACAGTCCAGTGCACCGCGAACAGTGTGATAACGCACACCTGGTAAGTCTTTGACACGACCACCACGAATCAAGATTACTGAGTGCTCCTGCAAGTTGTGGCCTTCACCACCAATATAAGAAGACACTTCATAACCATTAGTTAAACGAACACGGCATACTTTACGCAATGCTGAGTTAGGTTTTTTAGGGGTGGTAGTATATACGCGAGTACATACACCACGTTTTTGCGGGCAAGCTTCCAGTGCTGGAACGTTGCTTTTCACAACTGTCGAGCTACGTGGTTTGCGAACCAGCTGATTAATTGTTGCCATTAAAAAAGCTCCTGGTTTTTTGCTTCGTAAACACGGATATTTTCCTCGTTTATCGTCATGATAAAACACGAGGACGCGAAATTTTATTGCTGACAGAGACAGGTGTCAAGAAATATACAAAGGATCATCCATTAACAAGCAAAATATTGTGGATGTTTTACCGTTAATTGCACAAAATCAACATAAGATATTTGACGGACATAAGATGACATATATGGCATTAAGCCCCTTGCTTCTACATCATCTTGTAAAGCAAAAACACGAATCCCTTTATCCTTTAATTGTATTAAATAATTATTATCTTTATTACTCGATACTATTTTATGTCCTAACAAAACACCATCCTGGAGTAATAGTACCTCATCCTGCTCCGTTAATAGGTTAATTAATGAATTAAAGTCACTATAATAAGGGGAAGTCGAAATGGTATATAGCATGTTAGCCTTCTATTTAACTAGAAAGTCAGAATTACATCATAATCTGCTAAGTTACGCCTAAGTCTATCAGCAGAAATAACTGTTGCTGGTAGGATAAAACAACTGTCAGAAGAAAATCCTCTTGTTTCTAGATCTTCCTGACAGATATAGCAAGCATTAATATCATATAATGGTAGTAATTTATAGGTTGCAATATAATCACGCGCCAAAAGTTTATTAGGATTTTGTTTTGCCAATAATTGACAGACGCCATCAGAAATAAAGAAAACACCAATATTTTGAGTTAATGCAGAAGTCGCAAGTAAAGCATCTAATCCTTCACGACCACTCGAAGTTCCATGAGGTGTTTTCATAAATACAAATGCTATTTTTTTCATATTTATCTCAAAATTGGACTGTGCGATCACAGATGAGCATGGCCTCAGCCAAACTACCTAACCCACTCAAGACAAAATCTTTATCTAAATTAGCGCAGGGTAAGCCACTATTTTTGGCCTCAGTTTCATCAATAATACCACGTCGCAAAGCAGCGGCAACACAGATATTCAATTGACATCCTGTCTGCTGTGCTAATGTTTTCCAACCCATAAGTAAATTAAATTCATCACTAGCCGGAGAAATTAATTGATTACCGTTATAAACACCCTCTCGATAGAAAAAAACGGTTTTCAATATATGCCCTTCCATAATCAAAGCATTCGCGAATCGCCAAGCATTGGTGGCCTGCTGAGTTCCATAAGCAGGCCCTGTCACTAATAGGCAATAAGTCAAAGACTTATTCAAAGTAGAAGCACACATTTATTTACTCACCACTTTTAAACTGCCGTATATAAAGATAAACAGTATGCTTAGAAATATTCAAACGATCAGCAACCTGATTAATTGCATCTTTAATATCAAAAATTCCTTTTTCATATAAATTGAGTACGACTTGTCTGTTTTTCATATTATTGGGTACATTGCGATCAACATTAACTTCTTCTATGGTAAATTCCAATGCCTGAGCAACAAGATCATCAACACAAGAGGCAAAATTTACGTTAGAAGCAACTTCATGGTTTTTTTCCGGCACAAATGTTTTGACTATCTCCGAAAATGGCACATCTAGATTCATATTAATACAGAGTAAACCAATAACCCGCCGCCTGGGATTACGGATGGCAATAGTGACTGATTTCATTAAAGCGCCACTTTTTGCACGCGTAAAATAAGCTTTCGAGACACTGGAATCAATATCGGTCATATCATGAAGCATACGTAAAGCTAAATCGGTAATTGGCGAACCAATCATTCGGCCTGTATGTTCGCCATTAGCTATTCTGACCGCTGAACATTTTAAATCTTCAAGTGAATGAAGAACAATTTCACAATGCCCACCAATTAACATAGCCAAACCATCAACCATAGATTCATAAGATTTCAAAATCGCATAATCTACACCATCAAACGGTTGAGCATCCAGTAAATCATTATCACAGCTATCATTAGAATATAATAGGTTAGACATTCAGACTCCATCCTCCACATATTGACGAAACTTTATTAAACGATTATGTGAGTAAACACCGATCTTATTATTAATGTGCAATTTATTTAGCAATCATTAATACGCTAGACTTACGGTAAAAAGAATCTAAGACGTTAAAACCACAAAGACCGATCGTCAAGGGATCTTGTGTCAGACCTTTGGCCTGTCTCACAGGACATCAACAAAAAAGTAACTTAATCATTTAATTTAGACAAAAATCACAAAAAAACCTGTTGATACTATTTTAAGTAAATTAAATAATATTAACATTTATAGAAATGCATTAAATTATATTCGAGATATTTATTGATAATGCGCAATTTCTATTACCGCACTCATATTGTCACTCATTATAAATTATATAAATAAACCGTAACTATTATTTTTTAATATAATAAAATGCTAAAGACAGAGTCTAACTCTGCCTCTTTTTCCACTCAATTATTTGTTAGTCGGTTTGATATCTAATAATTCAACATTAAAGATCAACGTTGAATTTGCTGGAATTGCGGCTGCTGCAGATTTACCATAACCCAGTTCTGGTGGAATAATAAGTTGGATTTTGCCGCCTTTTTTCAATTGTTGCAAACCTTCTGTCCATCCAGGGATCACTGAGTCCAATGCAATTGTTAACGGTTCATTACGTTTATAAGAACTATCAAATACCGAGCCATCAATTAAGCGACCTTCGTAATTTACTACTATAGTATCTTTATCAGTTGGTTTTGCTCCTTCGCCTGGTTTTTCAATTTTATAAATTAATCCACTTTTTGTTTTTACTGCACTTTTTTCTTCTTTGAGATATTTGGCGCGATACTCATCACCCAATTTACCATTCTTTTTACTCTCTTCTTCCATTTTTGCCTGAGCAGCAGCACGTACCTTTTGTTCAAATGCTTTTAATGTTGTTTCTATTTCTTGATCACTAAGTTTACTTTTATTAACAAATGCATCCTGTACACCCGCTAAAAGCTGTTGCCTATCAAGATTAATACCGATAGATTTTTGCTGCATTAAAGAATTATCCATGTAACGACCAAGTGATGCTCCTAATGCATAAGCGCTACGCTGCTCTTCATTATCAAATTTTTTATTTGCCTCAGCAGCGAATACTTGCGACGTATTTAGTACCATAGACAAAGTTGTCACTAACAGCGTCGTTTTAAATAGTGATTTCATTCAGTTCTCCAATTAATTTTATTTATTTCAATCAAGTCATAGTAAAGTGTGTTAGCTAATCAACTGCGAGATAATACAATAAGTTAGGGGATTAAATATAGTTAAACCACGCCAATAAAAAGTAGTTACATGGTAAATCATTATAGAAAAAACTTCTCTAAGGCTTTATCTATAGGCATTATAACGAATATCCAATCTATGTATTTCACTCCCGACAGGAGGTTCAAATGGATTTACTTAAAAAATATGAAGAAAGACTAGAAGATTTGGAAAGTAAATTATCTTTTCAAGAGATCACCATTGAAGCACTTAATCAAGTGGTTGTCGAACAACAACTTGAAATGGTTAAGTTAAAAGAACATATGCAACTGGTGACTGAACGATTGAAAGCCACACAATCATCACCGTTAGCGCCAATTACTGAAGAAACTCCACCACCACACTATTAATCAGTCAGAAAATCAGCGAGCTTATTTTCTCGCTGATCTATTTCAATCTACGGGATTATTATGTCAACTTAATGACAACCACAACCACCATCCCCATGAGAACACTCTTTCTCACCATGATGTTCACCATTACAACAACCACCCTCATGTCCATCTTCACTATGGACATGCCCATGTGCTAATTCTTCCTCAGTTGCTTCTCGGATGGCGATAATTTCAACATTAAATTTTAAATTCTGCCCAGCTAACATGTGATTACCATCCACGATAACCTCATCACCTTCAATACCCGTAATTTCTACGGGTACTGATCCCATATCGGTATCAGCTAAAAAACGCATACCCACTTGTAACTCATCGACACCCACAAAAACATCTTTTGGTACACGCTGAACTAAATTATCATCATATTGACCATAAGCGTCATCAGCTTGGATCTCAATATCGAACTGTTCACCAACACTGCGTCCTTCAAGTGCCTTTTCTAAACCTGAAATCAAAGAACCACGACCATGCAAATAATCAAGTGGCGCACTGGCCAATGACTCATCAACTAATACATCATCTTCTGTTCTCACTTGATAAGCCAGGCTCACCACTAAATCTTTCGCTATTTTTTTCATTACATCTCCTACAACGCCGTGGATAAAAATTTTTCCGATTGTACAAAAAAAAAGTACAACTGTATTGAAACTTATAAAAAACGTTATTTTTATTACAAAGTAAGAATATCTATTCGCAGATTTTTATCTTTGCTATGACTATCCATGCCATCTACCGTTTGAGATTGTTTATAATGACACTTTTTACATTCAACGTAATCAAATGCATTTTTTTGCCAAAGCATCAGCGTATCTTGAGATTGGCACTGAGGACAAACAGCGCCAGCAATAAATCTTTTACGTATTACAGACATCCACTATCTCACTAATTAATCTTATGTTAATCCCAACTTTTGGGTTGACCCCGCTCTTGCGTTATTTCTATTTCAAACAATTATTCAAGCTCTCTACGCGCCTCTTTGATTCGAGTCGCTTGACCAATTTCTCCCTCACCCGCTTTGGGGGAGTTTTCTTTAAATATTTTAACATCTAGTCGACGAAAATGCTGTTTTGCTCGATGAGCCTGATGAGGATGTATACCTAGATTTATCAATGTCCTTTCACCCATCTCAAGAGCACTGACAAACGTCTCTCGGCAAAAATCTGTCACCCCATTTTCTCGTAATTGATGCGCTTCAAAACGCCCTCGTGCTCTGGCTATAATATGAAGATTAGGAAAATTAGCCTGACATAAATGAACGATCCCCAGCACTTCTTCTGGGTTATCGCTGGTAATAACAATCACACTGGCTTTTGCCGCACCCGCCGATCGCAATAATTGCAAATCTTGCGCATCACCATAATAAACTTTATAGCCATAGCGTCGCATCGTATGAATTGCACTAACATTTTGTTCTAATACCGTAATACGAATTTTATTGGCCATTAATAAACGACCAACAACTTGACCAACGCGCCCAAACCCTACCAAAATAACTTGCGGATCGGTATCCTCAACAAAAGGTTTTTCAATCGGCTCATTACGCACATTATACCAGTGAGTTAGTAATTTGCTGATTAGCTGCATTAATGGTGGCGTTGTCATCATAGATAATGTAACAATAACTAATAGCAATGACATCTGTTCATTATTCATTACTTTGACATTAATCGCCGTAGAAAAGATAATAAATGCAAATTCACCGGCCTGACTCAACACCCCAGCAAAAAGTAGACGTGAAGAGCGACGTACCTGCACTAACCAACCTAAAATATAGAGAATAGCAAATTTTAATATTACCAAGATCACAACACCGACAACTATTTCTAATAAATGTGACCAAAGGATCGCTAAATTAAGTGACATGCCAACAGAAATAAAAAATAAACCTAACAGTAATCCTTTAAAAGGCTCTATGGCGATCTCTAACTCATGACGAAATTCTGTATCAGCCAGTAATACACCAGCCATAAATGTGCCCAGCGCCATAGAAAAACCCAGTTTTTCCATAAAAAATGCCGCCCCTAATACGACAAGTAAAGAAGCGGCAGTAAATATTTCATGAATACCGGACTTAGCAACCAAATGAAATAATGGCCGTAATAAATAGCGCCCTCCAATCCACAAACCAACAAAGGCAACCACTTTCAACCCAATTTGATACCAATCGTTATCTGCTGTTCCACTGGCAAGAAATGGAATAAGTGCCAATATAGGGATCACTGCCATATCTTGAAAAAGTAAAACAGAAAAACCTAACCGCCCACTTTCGGTATTATTCATGTTCCTTTCATGCATAATCTGTAAGGCAATTGCTGTTGATGACATGGCTAGGCCCAGCCCACCTACAACTGCGGCTTGCCAAGAAAAATGAATAATAATAAGCAAACCAGTAATTAATGCTGCTGTTATGATCACTTGAGCAGTGCCAATAACAAAAATTGAACGCCTTAATGTCCATAATTTAGTTGGATTAAGCTCCAGGCCAATTAAAAACATCAAAAAAACGACACCAAGTTCAGCGAAATGCATAATTTCATCAACATTTCTTATAAAACCGAGTACAAATGGCCCAATGACAATACCCGTTAATAGATATCCTAATACCGCCCCTAGACGAATTTTTTGAGCAATAGGAACCATAATGACACCCGCGAGCAGGAATATCATAATAGAACGGAATAAACTAAATTCTTCCACAATTATAAACCTCCATGCTCTAAGGGTGATTTTAGCCAATCACGATAGGCTTTGGCACACTCCTGCATATCTTCAAGAGACTGTCTTCTTGCCATATAAATAATTACTGGCGATAACCACTGCATTTCACACATTAAAGCAATAAGTTCAAAAGGACGTAGCAATTCAGTTAATGGAAAACGGTTATAACCACCATATTGATAAGCTTCCTGGGGCTCTCCAGTGGTAATAACTGAGCGCCAATATTTCCCTTTCAATTGTTTACTTTGCTCACAAACAAAATTTCGCGTTAATACTCTATCAAACCACTCTTTCAAAAGAGAGGGACAACTATAGGTATAAAGCGGATGCTGAAAAATGATAATTTCGTGCTGACAAAGTAAATTTCGTTCATAATTTGCATTAATAAAGTAGTCTGGATAAGTGCCATATAAATCATGTATTACCACATTGTCTAAATCCTGCACATATTCAATGAGCATTTTATTCGCCACAGATTCAGTAGGTTCAGGATGTGCATAGATAATGAGAATCTTGGGTGGTAGCGACATAATTAGCTCCTCAAAAGCGTGCCAGAAGCACAATTTTTAGTTAATATACACACCAAAGGCCATTTATATTCTTTAAAATTATAAATGATTTAATATATTATCAAGATACGGTTTATATGATTGTATTTTCTTCACTACAAATACGCTGCGGTATTCGGGTTTTATTAAATAATGCAACAGCTTCCATCACACCAGGCCAAAAAGTAGGTTTAATTGGCAAAAACGGCTGTGGAAAATCGACTTTATTTTCTGCAATCAAAGGTGAAATGCAACCTGAAGCAGGAAGCATTACTTTTCCAGCAACTTGGGCTCTCGCTTGGGTAAATCAAGAAACACCTGCCCTAAAAAAATCTGCCATTGAATATGTCATTGATGGCGATTATGAATACCGCAAACTAGAAAAACGATTGCAACAAGCAAATGATGAAAATGATGGTCATGCTATTGCATTAATACATGGTCAATTGGATGCGATCAATGCCTGGACCATTCATGCTCGTGCCGCTAGTTTATTACACGGTTTAGGTTTTTCCCAATTACAAATAGAAGAACCTGTTAGTGCCTTTTCCGGCGGATGGCGGATGCGACTAAATCTAGCGCAAGCGTTAATTTGCCGTTCTGATCTTTTGTTACTGGATGAACCAACTAACCATTTAGATTTAGATGCGGTTATTTGGTTAGAAAAATGGCTTAAAAATTATCCCGGTACGTTAATTCTGATTTCCCACGATAGAGATTTTCTCGATCCTATCATTGAGAAAGTGCTGCATATCGAGCAAGAAAATTTATTTGAATATACGGGTAATTATACTTCCTTTGAGCAACAAAGAGCGACTAAATTAGCGCAACAACAAGCGCTTTACGACAATCAACAGGAAAAAGTGACTCACTTAAAAAAATATATTGATCGCTTTCGTTATAAAGCGTCAAAAGCTAAACAAGCACAAAGCCGGATTAAAATGCTAGAGCGTATGGAGTTAGTTGCCCCTGCTCATGTTGATAATCCATTTCATTTTTCGTTTCGAGCACCCGATTGTTTGCCTAATCCTTTGCTTAAAATGGAAAAAGTTAGCGCTGGTTATGGCAACAAAGTGATCTTAAAATCGATTAAACTTAATCTGGTTCCTGGCTCAAGAATTGGTTTACTCGGCCGTAACGGGGCGGGTAAATCAACTTTAATCAAGTTACTTTCTGGTGATCTATTACCTCAACAGGGGGAAATTTCCTTAGCTAAAGGCATTAAGCTCGGGTATTTTGCGCAACATCAATTAGATTATTTGCGCATAGATGAATCGCCTTTACAACACCTTAGTCGCCTTGCTGTGCAAGAAACTGAACAATATATGCGCGACTATCTTGGTGGCTTTGGCTTTAAAGGCGACAAGGTAAATGAGCCTTGTATACATTTTTCCGGCGGGGAAAAAGCAAGATTAGTATTAGCCTTGATTGTCTGGCAGCGGCCCAATCTTCTGCTACTTGATGAACCAACTAACCATTTAGATTTGGATATGCGACAGGCATTAACAGAAGCATTGATTGCATTTGATGGTGCCTTAATTGTTGTGTCTCATGATCGCCATTTACTACGCTCAACAACCGATGAGTTTTACCGCATTCATCAAGGTCAGGTTGAACCTTTTGACGGTGATCTGGCGGATTATCAAAAATGGTTAATAGACCAGAATAAACAACAGCACCAACAAATTCGTCAGGAACAGTTACAAGATAAGATGCTATCAGGTAACTTAACTGCCCAAGATCGTAAAGAACAAAAACGACGTGAAGCAGAATTCCGCCAACGCACGCAACCAATCAGAAAACAGTTATCAATGTTAGAACAAAAGGTAACAAGTTTATCTAATCAATTAGTTCAAATTGAACAAAAACTGGCTGACAGTGATATTTATAACCATAATCGTAAATCTGAGCTTAGCAATTACCTCAGACAGCAAACTGAAACAAAATTAACATTAGAGGAAGTCGAAACCGAGTGGCTAGCACGGCAAGAAACACTGGAAAATATGATAAAAGAGTTCGAATATCAGGCATAACTCAATTCAACGCTGCTCTTTTTTATATAATCAATAAAGTATGATTAAGAGAAACTTGAATGAGGTTAGTGCCATCAGTCACTACTCATCTAATTTATTGATCATTAAACGGGCATTTATGATTAACGATCGGGCTTTTTCCTCCCTTTTTTGTAATAGCGCTAGGAATAATAAATCGGTCAGCGTATTTTGTGCAGCACGAGAAGAAATTGATGAACTACGCCATTCATTTTCACCTGCAACACTTTCCAATACATAATCAGCTAATTTCACTAATGGTTTTTGTTGTTTATTACCAACAATAGCAATCACCTTAGCTCCATGCTGCTTAGCAATTGCTGCTGCCTCACAAATATTTTTTCGCTTCCCACTAAATGAAATAGCAATCTGAATATCTTTTGCAGTAAGGGTTAGCGCTGTCGTTATCTGAACATGGTGATCTAAATCAACTAGCGTAGTAATACCTATTTTTTGCAATTTATAATAGAGATCTTTGGCTACTAAGCCTGACCCACCAATGCCAACAATCTGTACTCTTTGTGCATTATTAACCAATGTAGCAACTTTATTAAAAATCGGATAATTAATTTGTCGTGTTGTTTCCATGACAGAATCAATTTTTTCTTGTGCCAGTTTCTGTGCAATAACCATCAAACTATCATTGCTAGCTATCTGATTATGAATAACGTTATGTGATCGCTCAGTGAGTACTTGCTTACGCCCTAACTCTTCACTAATAGCCAGCTTTAAAGCCGGGAATCCCTTGACACCAACTTTCTGACTAAATTTAACAATAGCGGATTGACTGACACCTATTTGTTCAGCGATTTGTTGTGATGAAAGTAGTAATACCGTTTGTGGTTGTTCAAGAATAAAGGTTGCGATTTTCTGCTGATTTAACGCTAACTGAGGTAACAACCATGAAATTTTACTCAATATCGCCATGCTATACTTAAGATTATTCATAATATCAGGATCACCGATTAAAATAATTATGATAAATTATTCCTATTTTATTATTCATTATTCTAATCAATTAATGGCTGTTTAAACAATAAATTAGCTAGCAAAATATTATTTTCATTTTTCTCTTATTCCCTTATTACCATTAAATAAGAATAGATCGCTTTGTGATCAATAACACATATAAAGAATAAATAATTCCTTAATATTTCTTAAAATTGGCATATAGGAAACATCAAATGACATTAGATCTAAACAAAATGGTAACAGAAAGTCGTAACCCTATTAGCAATAACATTGATACATTATCAACCTTAGATATATTAAAAATCATTAACCAGGAAGATAAGAAAGTGCCGATTGCTGTTGAACAAACGCTCACTGAAATTGCGCTTGTTATTGACAAAGTTGCCTATGCTTTTCAGCATAGTGGTAGACTGTTTTACAGTGGTGCTGGCACTTCAGGCCGTTTAGGCATTTTAGATGCAAGTGAGTGTCCACCAACCTATGGCACCCCTCGTGACATGGTAGTCGGCCTAATCGCAGGTGGACACCTGGCGATTCTTCAAGCGGTAGAAAATGCTGAAGATAATCCACAGCTTGGTGCTGATGATCTTAAAGCTTTTAATTTCAATCAAAAAGATGTTTTAGTTGGCATCGCTGCAAGTGGCCGCACACCCTATGTGCTAGGTGCAATGAACTATGCTAAAACGACAGGAGCAACCGTTGCTTGTATTAGTTGTAACCCCAACAGTGAAATGGTCAACATAGCAGATATTGCAATAACACCAATTGTCGGACCAGAAGTGATTACTGGCTCTTCACGAATGAAAGCCGGTACAGCGCAAAAGCTAGTTCTTAATATGATCACTACAGGTGCCATGATACGGATTGGAAAAGTATACGGTAACCTAATGGTAGATGTAGAAGCAACCAATGCTAAACTTATTGAACGACAAAAACAGATTGTCATGGCTGCAACGGAGTGTGACCGAGCAACAGCAGAACATGCTCTTATTGAATGTAATAATCATTGTAAAACCGCTATCGTTATGATCCTTACCGGCTTTAATGCCCAACAAGCTAAACAAACACTAGCTGATAATCATGGTTTTATTCGTGCCGCCTTAAAACAGCATACTGGCCATCAATAATCGTTTTAAAGGAAAAGTACCATGGCAAAAATAACTAATGAAATGCTAAAAGAAATACTGATAACTATTGGCGGTGCTAAAAATATTATTCAATACGGCAACTGTATGACACGCTTACGCATAACGTTGCATGACATACAATTAGTTGATAAAAATCGCCTCAAACAAATTCCTGGCGTATTAGGAATTATTGAAAGTGATAAACAACTACAAATTGTATTAGGTCCAGGTAATGCGCAAACAGCTAATAATATGATGAAACAATTATTAGCAAACAGCACTGAGACAGAAACAATATTACCCACTCGCAATGATTTGCAAAAAATTGCTGCCGACAACAAAAAACAATTAAAAACTAAACAAACTAGTGTCGTTCATAAATTTTTATCCACTTTTGCCACCATCTTTACCCCACTGATACCGGGTTTCATTGCTGTTGGTTTATTACTTGGCTTCGCAACATTGGCCAAACAAGTATACTATCCAGCGGGTCTGCCAACTGAAGCAGCACAACAGACTTTTCTTGTTCACTTAATACTCTATATGTCTGTCTTTAGCAAAGGGCTTTATGCTTTTCTAGGGATCCTAATTGGTTACAATACGCAAAAAGTTTTCGGCGGTTCAGGTGTTAATGGTGCCATTATTGCGTCACTTTTTATTCTAGGCTACGATCCACACGCAACAACAGGCTTTTTCTCCAATATGAGTACCTTTTTCAATTATACCATTGATCCTCGGGGTAACATTATTGGTATTTTACTCGCTTGTATCTGTGGTGCCTGGGTTGAACAACAAATCAGGAAAATCATTCCTGCCAACTTAGATATGATACTGACTTCAGCAATCACATTACTTATTGTTGGCGCCATTACCTATACCATTATTATGCCAATTGGCAGTTATTTGTTTACTGGTATGTCCTGGTTATTTATACACTTAAATGGCAATCCATTTGGTACTGCTATATTAGCTGGTCTATTTTTGATCGCGGTTGTTTTTGGCGTTCATCAAGGTTTTATACCGGTTTATTTCGCATTAATGGAGACACAAGGTTTCAATCCTCTTTTCCCAATCCTGGCTATGGCTGGCGGCGGTCAGATTGGTGCAGCATTTGCGCTCTATATCAAATCAGCTAAAGATTCTAGCTTACGTAATCAGATACGTGGGGCAATAATCCCAGGTATATTAGGTATTGCTGAGCCTTTAATCTATGGTGTGACGCTACCGCGCATTAAACCTTTTATAACCGCTTGTTTAGGGGGAGCCGCTGGTGGCTTTTTTATTGGATTAGTTGCCTGGTTAGGTCAACCAATTGGACTCAATTCAGTTTTCGGCCCATCCGGATTAATTGCTATTCCATTGATGACATCGACAACCGGTATTTTTAACGGAATACTTATTTATATTGCTGGCTTACTGATTTCCTATTTATTTGGTTTTATTTTTACTTATTTGTTCGCTAGTAAAAATATCGATCTAAATTAATGCAAAAAAGGGGATTCCCTTTTTTGCATCGCTATTGCAACCAAATAAAAGGAATACAAGCGAGAGTAAAAATACTCATTGTAATATTAAAAATAAACCAAGCATTACGCCCACGAAGCAGGGTGCCAATTAACGAACCAAAGCCGACCCAGACAAAACCACCGATTAAATTGACAATCAACATAACAAAACTTATGATCAAAATCGAGTTAACGTAGTTATCAGCCACACTATAACTACTAACCGCCCCAAGCCCCATCATCCATGCCTTGGGATTCAAGAATTGTAATAAGCTCCCTTGATACCATTTAATTGATTTAGCAACTTGAGACTCTGTATTAAGTTGCACATGGTGGGATGTAGCGAGTTTCCAAGCAAGCCATAATAAATAAAAACTTCCAACGAGTTTCATTATAATTTGTAACACCGGCGAAACCAGTAAAAGAACAGCAAGGCCACCAGCAGAAATAAATAGAATACTTTGGATACCAAATATTACGCCGAACATTAAAGGTATTGAACGCCGTAAACCATACTGAGCACCTGATGACGTAAATAATAAATTATTTGGACCAGGCGTAATCGCCACAATAAATAAAAAAGTAAATAGTGCAAAAATCAGCCCATGACTCATTTAAGATCCTTTGATTAACTATGATTAATCTTTTTTCACATTAAAAATAACAATATATTATCAGAATATATGTAAAATTAATTATTTAGATTTACAATTATGAGTAAAAATTTTCAACCAATAAATTGGGCTAAAAACCCTCATTTACAAACACTATTGCCCCGTATTGTGAGGAAAAAGCCGCAAATCAAACCACTGTGGCAACGCCTCGAATTGCCTGATGGCGATTTTATTGATCTCGCTTGGAGTGAAGATCCCAAATATGCAAAGCATAAACCTCGACTGGTCATCTTTCACGGCTTAGAAGGCAGCTTTAGAAGTCCATATGCCCATGGCATGTTGGAAGCGACGAAAAAAAGAGGGTGGCTCGGTGTCATTATGCATTTTCGTGGCTGTAGTGGAGAACCAAATCGGCAAAAACGTATTTATCATTCCGGTGAAATTACCGATGCCCGTTACTTCCTCAAATGGCAGAAAACAATTTACGGTCAAGTACCCATTGCCGCTGTTGGCTACTCCCTGGGTGGTAATATGTTAGCTTGCTATTTAGCAGAAACCGGACAATATGCTGATGTTAATGCCGGAGTGATTGTTTCCGCTCCTTTAATGTTAGAACCTTGTTCAATTCGTTTAGAAAAAGGGATTTCACAATTTTATGAACGTTATTTACTCAATGGCCTAAAACGTAATGCAACACGCAAACTCATTCGCTACCCAGGTTCATTACCACTTAATTTGCTACAACTAAAAAAACTAAAACGGCTACGTGATTTTGATAATGTCGTCACGGCAAGAATACACGGTTTTAAAGATGCGGCGGATTATTATCATCAATGTAGTGCTCTGCCCCGGTTACCGAATATTCGTGTGCCAACACTGATCATTCATGCAAAAGATGATCCTTTTATGGCGCCTGAAGTTGTACCGGATATCAATCAATTACCCGCTAATATAGAGTATCAAATGACAGAACATGGTGGTCATGTTGGGTTTGTTAGTGGCACATTAAAACAGCCTAAAATGTGGCTTGAGGAACGCATACCTGATTGGTTAACCCCACATCTGGAGCCGTAATTTATGATTATTCCATGGCAACAGCTAACAGCGGATACGTTAAATAATTTGATTGAAAGCTTTGTTTTACGAGAAGGAACGGATTACGGTAAAGATGAAAAAACGCTGGATGAAAAAGTTGACGACATTAAGCAGCAATTGCGTTTAGGAAGTGTTGTGCTTGTCTGGTCTGAATTACATGAAACGATAAATATTTTGCCAAAAACACAATTACATCCTTAAATAACTGTATGCATCACTAACTAAAAAGAAATTTTTACGTCATTGTAATTAATGTGTTAAAACATTGTATTATCTGAATGAGTAATGGAAGCCACTTATATGTCAGTTAATCATCCGATCATTGCAGTAACAGGTTCCAGTGGTGCGGGCACCAGCACTACTAGCCTTGCATTTCAAAAAATCTTTACCCAATTAAAGCTTTCGGCAGCAACCATTGAAGGTGATAGCTTTCATCGTTATACTCGCCCTGAAATGGATGTTGCTATTCGTAAAGCTAAAGAACAGAGCCGTCATATTAGTTATTTTGGGCCTGAATCCAATGATTTTGGTTTGTTAGAACAAAGTTTAATCGAGTATGGCGAAAAAGGGACAGGAAAACGTCGACATTATTTACACACCTACGATGAAGCCGTTCCCTACAATCTTCAACCTGGAACTTTTACGCCATGGGAACCCTTACCTAAAAATACCGATATATTATTTTATGAAGGGTTACATGGTGGTATTGTAACATCAAAATACAATGTTGCTAAACATGTAGACTTATTAGTCGGCGTTGTGCCTATTGTTAATCTTGAATGGATCCAAAAGCTAATTCGTGATACATCAGAACGGGGGCATTCAAGAGAAGCCGTGATGGATTCCGTTATCCGTTCAATGGGAGATTACATTAAATACATCACCCCACAATTTTCTCGCACCCATATCAACTTTCAACGTGTTCCAACCGTTGATACCTCTAATCCTTTTTCCGCTAAAGCGATTCCTTCTCCCGATGAAAGTTTTATAGTAATCCGATTTAATGGTCTGACCCAGATTGATTTTCCCTATCTTTTATCCATGCTACATAATTCATTCATATCATCAATGAATACTTTAGTTGTTCCAGGTGGAAAGCTAGGTTTAGCATTGGAGTTAATTATGACTCCATTAGTAAAAAAGCTCGTCACTAATAAAAAAATTATCCATAAAAGAAGTTAACAATACAGCATTATATTTTTACTTATATCAATTTTTTATTCTTACAACCATTTTAAGATTCAAACTATACATAAAATTATCTTTTATGTATATCATAATAATAACGTTAATGTTTACCTGTTAATTATTTTATTAAGTAATTATTTTATAGTGTTAATATTTATTTTGCTATAATTTGATAACTTATGAAATAATATATTATTATTCGAGTTTAATTTTTAATTGTAATATTTACTTAGTGATACTTATTAATAAATACAATAAAACTAATCAACTTATTGCTAAAATATGAATTTTTTGGCTTAAACAATATTGCTGAATCGAGACAGTAGAGACAGGATGCTTTTATTATGCTACAAAGCAAAAGCACATTTATAGTATGGTTAAGATCAATACCAAAAATTCCGAATCAATATACCCTATAGTTAATATTAACGTTTCCAAACTAAACAAGTTAGTATGCTATGTTAGAACTTTATAAGATAAGCCAGCCTTGTGAAGACTCGTATTTTGGTATTCAGGCTGCAATAACATTAGAGGATTACGCGAATGCTTTTCGGCAAACCACACACAGACCCTACTCTTGAATGGTTTTTGTCACACTGCCATATTCACAAATATCCATCCAAAAGCACTCTTATTCATCAGGGCGAAAAAGCAGAAACGCTTTATTATATTGTAAAAGGTTCTGTTGCTGTTTTGATTAAAGATGAAGAAGGAAAAGAAATGATCCTTTCCTACCTGAATCAAGGGGACTTTATTGGTGAACTTGGATTATTTGAGGAAGGGCAAGAACGAACAGCTTGGGTTAGAGCTAAAAGCGCCTGTGAAGTCGCTGAAATCTCTTATAAAAAATTCCGCCAATTAATACAGGTAAATCCAGATATCTTAATGCGGTTATCAGCGCAAATGGCTAAACGCTTACAAACAACTTCTGAGAAAGTCGGTAATCTAGCTTTTTTAGATGTCACAGGCCGCATCGCACAAACATTATTAAATTTAGCCAAACAACCTGATGCGATGACGCATCCAGATGGAATGCAAATTAAAATCACTCGTCAAGAGATAGGTCAAATAGTGGGATGCTCACGCGAAACAGTGGGGCGTATTTTAAAAATGCTAGAAGATCAAAATCTGATTTCTGCTCACGGTAAAACCATTGTCGTTTACGGTACGCGTTAATATTTTATAAACCAGTACCTACGTTTATGTAGCGTATTGGTTTCATAAACTTCTTTATTGTTATTTTTATTAATATAAATCAATTATGAATATATAATCCACAATAATAATAAAAAAGCAAATAAAAACGATAGTAAACAGAATAAATTGGATAGCTGAATGATGACATTGCTTTAATAGGATATTTAAAATTAAAAATAACTGGACTATCTATTAGAAAATTAACTAGATAGCTAAAATATAATAATCAAACTTTATTAAGTTTATTTTCCAAATAATGATTTTAATCCTACGGCATTATTATGATCTTTATCTTTGCTGAAAAAAAGAAGCACCAAACAGTCTGATTTTGTTTTAAGCAATAAATGTTGCCAACTATTAGGATTATTTTCTAATTCTGCAAAATAAAGTCGCTTAAACTGTTCAAAATTTGCTGTATATTTATGAATATCATTTTCTTAAATTATTCGAGGGAGCAACATTTTTATTCCATTCATCATAGCAAATATCTTGCTTTCTAATGCCTCGAGGCCATACCCTATCAACCAGTACCCGATAGCTATTATTACTGGTTTTGTCCGCAAAAACACGTTTACAGATGATTATCATGGTACCATTTATTGATAACAAAAAATTTAACAAAAATTTTTTTATTATCTTTAAAAGTAGTCCTTTATCGATACTAAATACAAAAAAACCTATTTTAATAATATATAAACAGATACCTTACTATAAACTCCTTTTTGCCCTATGGAAATTTATAATGCAAGCAAAATAAAGCCTATTTTATCCAACATTGATAGTTATATTACTCATTGAATATAAATAGCCAAACCTAATCTAACTTCTAATAAATTAATACTTTAGAAAATTATTTAATAACTCATGTCCTTGCTCGCTCAAGATACTTTCTGGATGAAATTGGACACCTTCAATAGGGAGTGTTTTATGCCGAATCCCCATAATTTCATCAATATTTCCATCATGTAGTGTCCAAGCAGTCACTTCAAAAGTTGCGGGTAATGTTCCAGCATCAATTACCAAAGAATGATAACGCGTTACCTGTAATGGGCGATTTAATCCTTTAAAAATACCTTGCTGATTATGATGAATTGCTGATACTTTACCATGCATTACTTCTCTCGCTTTGACAATAGAAGCACCAAAAGCCTGTCCAATCGCCTGGTGACCAAGACAAACACCCAAAATTGGGATCTTACCGGCGAAATAGGAAATTGTATCTAGGGAAACACCCGCCTCGTTAGGTGTACACGGACCTGGTGAAATGACTAAATGTGTCGGAGCTAATGTTTCTATCTCCGAGATAGTTATTGCATCATTACGCTTAACCACGACATTAACCCCTAATTCACACAGATATTGATAAAGGTTATAGGTAAACGAATCATAGTTATCAATTATCAAAAGCATAACTAGCTATCCAAATGATTTTTATAGTAATAATTCCTTAATTTTGATCTTTATTATTAAGGCAAATTGTACAGATTATGATACCATAACAACAAAGCTGGCTATCATACCATAACCGCAGAAAAAAATAGCTCACAAAAATCAATCAAAATGTTTCATTTTAATAAATAAAATCATTATCAATTATAATAATTATAAATGATAACTATAAATCATTATAAACTTCGTTATAATATTGACCATAAGGTTTTAAATTATTTGATGTTATTTCGTTATATCGATAAATTTCACCAATATATTTAGTCGCTTCATCAAATTTGTTATCAATAAGATAATTATCATAGACTTCATTATAACATTTTATATTTCTTGGATTTGCCATAATTCCAATATCTACTGCCATATGATTAATAATTTCTCGTTGGATTTCAATATTTTTAATCGTCGCAGCACCTTCACTCGCTAAAAAATATGAAATAAAATTTGATTTAGATTTTATATTTGGCTTTTCTGTATAAAAAATATGCCCAATTTCATGAGATAGTGCTTGTATAGTCAAATTAGGATGATTTAAAACTCGACTTGAAATAAAAACAGTTTTTCTCCGCAAATCGGTAGCCGTTCCTTGCCCTCGTTGCGCTACAACTAATTTCCAACCATCAACTTCCATTGTTTTCAATGCCCGGCTTAATGTAGTTGAACCTGAAATAAGCATCTGTGTTTTTTCAGAAAATCGAATTTTTTTGCCTGGTATGTATTTAATTTTCTCATCCAAAAAATAAGTAGACATAGGCGCCATATTCAACAAATCTGAAAATTGATTATTGTTATGTTCTATTTTAGGTTCTACAATATTTTCTATTAGTTTCTGGCAACTAGGTAGTAGCTTACTCAAACAATAATTCCTCATTTCAATAATGATAACGATATAAATTAATAAACTGATGGAAATTTTGTTTTATTATAAAGTAAAGTTTTTCCACTAATAGCAAGATAAAGGCCGATAAGTTATTTTAGTTTTTTAATTGTCCATTGAATATTAACAATTACGTTAAACTTAATAGCAGAAAAATATTTCCTGCTATTAAATAAATTATTTTACATTGGCAGAAATAATTTTTATTTCTTGAGTTGGCACATTTTGGTAGGGTCCAATATCTGTTGTTGTTACATTCGAAATTTTGTCAACAACATCCATTCCTTTAATCACTTTACCAAAAACAGCATAGCCAAAATCACGTTGGCCATGATCTAAGAATGCATTATCTGCTATATTGATAAAAAATTGGCTAGTCGCACTATCCTTAGCTGCTGTGCGCGCCATTGCAATTGTACCACGTAAATTTCGTAACCCATTATCAGCTTCATTTTTAATTGGCAAGCGAATATTTAATTGAGGTTGCAAATCACTAATAAAGCCCCCCCCTTGGATCATAAAACCTGGGATCACACGATGGAAAATGGTATTTTGATAGTAACCTTCTTTTACATATTGAATAAAATTATCGGTGGTTATAGGCGCTTTTTTATTATTTAATTCAAGTTCGATATCACCCTCAGAAGTCACTAATTTAACAATAGTACCCTCTGTTGCGATAGCAAAAGAAGAGATACTAACCATAGACGCTACCAGTAGTGACACAAAAAAACGTTTTAACATTCAAGTTCCTTTTAATTATATTTTAGATGAGAATGTAAGCTAAAATTTAGTACCGTCAGGTCATTATACTAAGTAAAAATACATAACTGGCCTAAATTGACCTAATTAAATAATAGGATCTATTCTGTCACATTTCATATTTTTTTCTTATGTAAAAAATGTTATTTTTAATAAAATTCATTAACAGATAATCATCTATCTTTCATGTAGCTATTACTAGCTTAAATTATCCTCTTACAGGTATAATTTCTCTACTTTAAGCCGAAATCAGCGAGAAACAATGATGACAAACAAAAATTACAACTATCACCAGACAAAATTTGTCACAAGTGCGCCTGATATTCACCATTTACCAAACGATCATGGGATAGAAATTGCCTTCGCTGGCCGTTCTAACGCCGGTAAATCCAGCGCATTGAATGCACTGACCCAACAAAAAAATTTAGCGCGTACTAGTAAAACGCCTGGCAGAACACAGTTAATCAATCTGTTCGAAGTCGCAGAGGGTATTAGACTGGTTGATTTACCTGGTTACGGTTATGCAGAAGTGCCCGAATCAGTTAAACGCCAATGGCAACAAGCATTAAGTGAATATCTACAAAAAAGAAAATGTTTAAAAGGGTTGATAATATTAATGGACATTCGTCATCCATTAAAAGATATGGATATACAGATGATTGAATGGTCTGTGGCGATGAATATCCCGATACTTATATTGCTAACCAAAGCAGACAAACTAGTACCGAATAAAAGAAAAACTCAACTTATAGCAGTACATAATAAATTAAAAACAGTGGCTGGTAATATACAAGTTGAAACCTTTTCTTCATTAAAAAAAATGGGTATTGATAAATTACAACTTAAATTAGATGAATGGTTTAACGAACAACATTCTGAACACAATTAATCTACATAAAGAATAATTAAAGACATTTTTTATCGATATTTTTATATTTTCTTAAATACAAATAAAAAAATGCTCTAGTCAATTATTTGACTAGAGCAGCTTAATAATCAGCTTATCTGATTACATAAAGTAATAGATTTTAAAAATAGAACATCTTACCTCTGTACCCTACGCGAATTACTTTACTTTATTTCGCGAAGAAAAAAAGTTGTTTTGTTACTTTTTTTCACTGTATTGAGGCTATAACTTTACTTAATGTAATCAATACTTATTTTTTGCTAACTTTAGTACATAATTAATCAATATTATATATTTTTAGTGATAAAAACTGCATTGCTTAGCTAAAACTGTTGGGTTGCTCATCGAATAAAAGTAAGTGATGACCTATTACGTTATTTTGTCACCAATAAAAATAAGTTGGTTTAATTAAAGTTTTTATCGACAAATAGCATAAAAAATGCAGCCTCCTTGGGTAAAATACTTTATTAATTAGTGTGCTTCATCCCAATTATCACCAATACCAACATCAACTTTTAGTGGAACAGTTAGTTGCATACTTTGTTCCATTAACTGACGGATTTTTTGTTGTGACCGATCAACCGCAGACTCTTTTACTTCAAATACTAATTCATCGTGTACTTGCATCAACATATAAAGATCAGGTTTTACCGATTCAATCCATTTATCTAATGCGATCATCGCTTTCTTTATAATATCGGCCGCCGTTCCTTGCATTGGTGCGTTAATAGCTTCACGTTCAGATGCTTTACGTCGCATTGCATTACGCGAATTAATATCAGGCAAATAGAGTCGACGTCCTGCTAGCGTTTCAACATATCCTTGCTCGGCAGCTTGCTTACGAGTACGTTCCATATAACTTAAAACACCAGGATAGCGCTCAAAATAACGATCCATATAATGCTGCGCTTGGCCACGCGTAATTCCTAACTGACGGGATAATCCAAAAGCGCTCATACCATAGATTAAACCAAAATTAATCGCTTTTGCGCTACGACGCTGTTCATTAGTAACATCAGTCAACAATACACCAAAAACCTCTGCCGCAGTTGCTCGATGAATATCTTGTCCTTCGGCAAAAGCATCAAGCAATCCTTTATCCTGCGAAAGATGAGCCATAATACGCAATTCGATCTGCGAATAATCTGCGGCGACAATTTTATAACCTTCCCGAGCAATAAACGCTTGACGGATCCTGCGTCCTTCCTCAGTTCTAACCGGAATATTTTGTAAATTAGGATCACGAGAAGAGAGTCTACCGGTTGCCGTTACTGCCTGGTGATAAGAAGTGTGTACCCGTTTCGTTTTTGGATGGATCATCATCGGTAGTTTATCGGTGTATGTCGATTTTAATTTTGACAAGCTACGGTGTTGCAAAATAATTTTTGGTAGCTCATGACTAAAGGCCAGCTCCTCTAGAACTTCCTCATTAGTGGAAGGCGCCCCACTAGGTGTTTTCTTTACCACTGGTAGTTGAAGTTTTTCAAACAAAATAGCTTGTAATTGTTTTGGTGATGCTAAATTAAATTCTTGCTCAGCAATAGCATAAGCTTCTTTTTCAATTTCCATTAATCGGCTTGCTATTTCCCGAGATTGTTTAGCAAGCTTATTTGCATCGATAAGCACCCCTACTCGCTCCATACGGGCTAATACAGGTACTAGCGGCATTTCTATCTGTTGAAAAATGCCTTTTAATTTTGGTTCTGACTCAAGTTGAGGCCAAAGCGTTTGGTGTAATAATAAAGTGACGTCTGCATCTTCGGCTGCATAAGTTGACGCTTGCTCAAGTGGGATTTGATTGAAAGTTAGCTGATTTTTTCCTTTGCCGGCAATCTCTTCAAAGGTTATGGTTTTATGGTTGAGATGCCGTTGTGCCAAACTATCCATATCATGACGTCCAAGTCCGGCGACACTATTTAATACATAAGATTCCAACATCGTATCAAAGGCCATATTTTTTAATTCAATATCATAATTTGCCATCACACCGTAATCGAATTTTAAATTCTGACCAATCTTTTGAATATTTTTGTCAACTAAAATCGGTTTTATTGCCGCTAATACCTCATCTAAGGGTAATTGTTGTGGCGCATCAAGATAATTATGCCCTAGCGGAAGATAAGCCCCTTTACCTTTTTCAATGGCAAAAGAGAGTCCAATGAGATGGGCAGATAGCGTATCAAGGCTGTCAGTTTCAGTATCAAAGGCAAAACACTTTGCCGATTGTAATTTTTCAACCCATTGCATCAAATCAGCTTTGGTCAATATCGTTTGATAATGTTCTGTTGATAATGCGGCAACAGGCTCTTTAGCTAAAGAAATATCATTATTGTTAACCGAGACAGTTGTTGGAGATTGACCTGTTTTTTTCGTTAGCCAACCACCATTTTGTAAATCAGTTAACCAACGCTTAAATTCGTAACGACTAAAAAGCGCATGTAATTTTTCGATATCAGGCGCCTGCATAACCAACCCATCATAATCAGTCGTTAAGTCAACATTAGTCTTAATCGTGGCTAATTTATAAGATAAGAAAGCAATATCTTTATGTTGTGCCATCTTTTCTGCCAATGTTTTCGAGCCACGAAATCCCAATGGGGCAATTGCTGATAAGTCCTGGTAAATTGTTGCCAGATCGCCAATGCCTTGTAATAAAGCTAATGCTGTTTTTTCTCCGACACCAGGTACACCAGGAATATTATCGGAAGAATCCCCCATCAACGCGAGAAAATCAACCATCAACTCAGGCGGCACACCATATTTATCAGCAACTTCTGCCGGTCCTAAAAGGGTGTTTGTCATAGTATTAATGAGTGTAATATCAGCAGTCACTAATTGAGCCATGTCTTTATCACCTGTACTGATTAATACGGGTAACCCTTTCTTACTAGCCTGTAAAGCTAATGTACCTATTACATCATCAGCTTCTACACCAGCAACAACCAGTAGAGGAAGCCCCATAGCTGCAACCATTTCATGTAACGGCGCTATCTGTTCACGCAAATCATCAGGCATCGGTGGTCGTTGAGATTTGTACTGCTCAAATAATTCATCCCGAAAAGTTTTTCCTTTCGCATCAAATACTACCGCAATATGACTCGGCTTATATTGCATTATTAAACTACGGAGCATGTTAAGAACACCATACATAGCACCGGTTGGCTCTCCTGCACTATTGGTTAATGGGGGAAAAGCATGATATGCACGATAAAGGTAAGAAGAGCCATCAACGAGAATAAATGGGTTTTCTGCAATTTGAACCATAGTCTTTTTCATCATCAAAGTAATTAATAGTGATAGAATGCCACACTCATGAGAGAGAGACGAATTTTGCCTGAATCTATTTTCAATTTGTCACTTTTCCACCGCTGATAGCACCGGAACATCCTGTGGATAAACTTGTGTGTAAATCTTCTTATTATACTATATTCAATAGTTAAACAGATTTAGCTTAGAAAATAATATTAAATGAGAATCAAGACGTTACGGATAAAAATAATATCGTATTGCCATTTTTGTTGGTTAACATTTTTTTGTGGATATTACAGAATAATATGCCAAAAAAAAGAAAAAATCCGCTGTTGTACCAATATGTTAAACAGTTGGTACAACATGGCGCTATTAAAAAAGGGCGGAAAAAAGACTTACTTATTTGCTAATTAAAAAGTTAACAACATCAGAATAAGCTTTAGCATAATGATCAGCGTTTTCAATTGTTATTCCATTGTTACGCACCATATATTTACCATTAACAAACATAGCTGGCACGCCACGTAATTGAAAATCGTTTGCTGCTTGCTGCTGTTTTACCACCAACGATTTAACGACAAAACTATTTAGCGCTGCATCATATTCTTCACTTTTGACGCCGGCTTTAATAAATACTGCTTTAATATCAGCGGGTGTATTTATCGATTCTGACTTTTGGATTCCTTCAAACAGCAACGGTGACACTTTATCCTCAACTTTTAACACCATTGCTACCGTCGAGGCTTTGGTTAACTCAGCGCCTAGTGGCCCCAAAAAATCAACATGGTAACGTTCCATTTTAATATCTTTAGGTAAATTTTTTGCTACTGTTTGTGATACATGATAGACGGATTCAAATTGATAACAATGTGGACAGTAAAAAGAAAAAAACTCTACTACGCGCGGGGCATTTTGTACCGTTTTTTGTATTTTGATAAATTCAGTACCTTCCGTGTAACTTGCCGCAGAAACACCATAAGACATTACTAACCCTATTAAGACTAACCAAAACTTGTTCATATTACTCATTCTCCAAAAATATTTTCTATTTATTAATATGCTAAACCGGGTTGCAAAGGCTGCTCATTCAGCGCATTGATCTGTTCAGAAAAAAGTAACTGCTGTTTATGCCAAAAATCATATTCAATCATCCAAGGAAAAGCACGTGGAAAAGCCGGATCTTCCCAACGCCGAACAATCCATGATAAATAATGCACCATCCGCATTGCCCTTAAAGGCTCAATCAGAGATAACTGTTCATTATCAAAATGCGTATATTCAGTATAACCTTCTAATAATATTTCCAGTTGAATTCGTTGTTCCCGACGTTCGCCGTTTAAAAGCATCCATAAATCTTGTATTGCTGGGCCATTACGAGCATCATCAAAATCGACAATAAAAGGGCCATCTCGCCACAAAATATTACCAGGATGACAATCACCTTGTAAGCGAAGGCAACGATACTGTTGAGACCACCTTTTTTTTACTTCTATAATCAGTTTATCAACAACTAATAGAAAACTCGGTTTTAAATCAGTAGCCAATAAAGAAGTGTTAGCTAAAATATTACGCGGTGTAATTAAATATTCATCAATTCCAATAGTCGGGCGGGAGGTAAAATTGTGTTGGTATCCTATTTGATGGATCCGTCCAATTAATCGGCCAACCTCTTCTAACTGTAGCAAGTTATCAGCTTCATATTGCCGCCCACCAACAACTGGAAAAATTGCATACAAAAAATCTCTATACTCCAATACAGTTTGCCCAGCAAAAAATAGCGGAGCAATAACGGATAAACCAGCTTCATGCAAAGATAACATAAAATCATGTTCTTCTTGAATCTGCGTCCGACTCCAGCGGGCTGGACGATAAAATTTCACCACGTAACGTTTACGCTGTTCATCTACAAACTGGTAAACTCGATTTTCATAACTATTCAACTCGATTATCCCTGAATCAGGGTATAATCCGACTTCTATTAATGCATCAAGAATTAAATCCAGGGTAATCGTTTTGAAATGAAAAGCGCTTTGTTGTGTCACTTTATTATCTCTATCAGGTTAATCTTTAATAATGCCTCGAGCACGAAAAAGCGCTGTTTTGAAATCGTCTTCATAATCTTTTTTCAACCCAGGTATCACGGCTTGCGTTGGAGAACTACGCAATTTTAAATGATAGATCAAAGTATCGTCAGTCAAATCACATAGCTCGCCTTTAAAACCAGCTTCTTCAGCTAATTTTTGTAATAATTGAACCAAATTTAACTCTGGATATGCCTGCCATATAGGTTGCAGTAGTTCAATAACTTCATTTAACCGATGATATTTCATTTTTCAATGCCTTAATAACGAATTATTTATACAAATTACCAAGGATTATCTGCAAGAGAAAGCGTTACTTTATCAGTTAACATAAAATTTATATTTTTTTCTTATTATTTACTATCATCTATTAAGTTAAGATATCAATTATCTCATCGATAAATATCTTTATAATAAATCAACCCCACCATATTATTTTTGGTTATATTACATTAGCAACAATGAATAAAAGGTTGGTTTTAACATATATTATCTACATAAAGAATAATTAACCTGCCGTGATGTTTTTACTACATAATTTATATATAACTATTTTTTAATTCACATATTTTTTTATTAATTAACACTCGTTTCAAAAAGTCGTTCTAATTCCTTTCAACATATTCTCAAAGGTAATTACTTATGATGCAACAGCATTTAAATGAAACAATTTCACATCAAAATAATGAAGGTTTTCTCATTGTTTTCTGTACAACACCCGATGAAGCTACCGCAAAAATAATTACTAAACAATTACTTACGAAAAAACTCGCAGCTTGTGTTACGCTTTTACCAAAAGCTATTTCGTTTTATCACTGGCAAGATGAGCTAGAACAACAAACTGAAGTACAAATGCTCATCAAAACGCATATCAGTTTACAAGATAAAGTTTTTTCACACATAAAAACCCACCATCCTTATCAAGTTCCCGAATTGTTAGCAATAACAGTAACCGGCGGTGATATCAATTATTTTTCATGGCTTAAAAAATCTCTAAATTAAATAATTATTGCCAAATTTTTAGCCCTATTTTCTGTTGAAAAAGTATTAATTATCTGTTGTGGTAAAAGCTATTCATAGAAAATAAATCTTTTATTACTAAAAAACGCTAATAATAATTATCAGCGTTTTTTTAGTACATCCAATATGATAAATCTATCATTTGCAATATTACATACGAGAATTCAAATATAAATTCTTTAATTAACTGTTGTTTCATGTAAGAAAATTCGGTTAGATTGAAGTAATATTTACATCAGGAAATTCTAACAAGCGAAGTTTTATCTCCTGCAAATCTATACCCGAATGATAATTGTCACTATCAAAATAAGGGAATGAAAAATGTTTGTTGATTTTATACATAATTGGCATTTTACTAGTGTTATAAGCAAGTTACAGCAAAGCAGTGCTAGCTCGCCAGATATTTCTTCAGCATTTAAAGTAAATCCACAAACATTAACCAATACCTCAATGCCACCATATTCAAAAAATGAAGAAATTATTCCTGATCAATCTAGTATCCAACCGTTTAAAATAAGGCCAAATCACTATTTAAATATATCCCAGTGTAATCTTACTGTAAAAAAAATTAATGCTATGCACGAAATTTAAAAATCTAAGCAAAAGATATCATTTTTCATAAAAAAAAGGTTTAGCCATTTAAAAACAAAAAGGTTATTTCAATGGGAAAAACCATATCGGACAAAAATTTAGGTAGCTTATACTCATTTTTAAAACATGAGAAAGATCCATGGGGAATTAAAGACTTAAACTCGAGATATGTTTATGTTAATAACTTTAGTCATCTAGGGATAAAGCTCGATTTTAATATAGAAGGTATACTTGATAGCGAGTTACCTCATCCCGTTGCAGAATTATCTTCAGATTTAATAATACATGATAACAATGTAATTTTTAATGACAAAAAAGAGGCGGTTATTCAAACCTCATTTAATTTTAAAGAAAAAAGATTAAAACCCTACTTTTTCGAAAAGCGGCCGTTTTATAATGAATCTGGTGAAATTATAGGAACAATTTATCACGGACGTGAATTAGCCAACTTATGTATAAACATCGCCCATCCCTCTGTATATTTATTCACTCCGCCTAATGATCTTTTTTCCAATAGAGAACTTGATATCGTTTTCCTTGCCCAGCAGAAACTTAATAGTAAAGAAATAGCGAAATACTTGAACATTGCTATCCAAACAGTAGAAGTCCATCTTAAAAGCATTTATAAAAAAGTGGACGTGCATTGTTTAAGACAATTCATTGAATACTGTAAATCAACCGGATTTGATAGATATATTCCACAAAAATTTTTAAAAAATGAAATAAAATTTGTCAAATAAATCAAATACAAAACAATAAGGAAATTAATATATGTCTGACCATGCTTCATATTCACTATATAGGGTGCCCCTTAGTGCCAGATTAAGTTTATTAAATGTAACATTAATCAGAATAGGGCAAATGACTTCACTATCCCAATTTATGCTCGGAGCAATGTTGGGTCATGCCATGACATTTGAGCAAGCAATGATAGCAACATTATGCGGTACACTAATACTAGAATTATTAAGTTTGGGTTTAGGGATTGCCGGTGCAAAAGAGGGATTATCTATTAGTTTACTCTCTCGTTGGTGCGGATTTGGGCGTTTGGGCTCATCACTGGTTGGGATAATTATCGCTGTTAGCCTGCTCGGTTGGTTTGGTATACAAAATTCAATTTTAGCTAACAGCCTAAATTATTCTACTAATAATTGGTTCGGTTTTAGCTGGGCTGCTATTATTTCAGGCCTAACACTAGGCTGTGTCCCTTAATTGCGTAATCGGCGGTAAAACAAGCGAATGCAGCCCAGTTTCACCATTGCTAGATAGTTTCTTGCCGTTTTTTCATAACGTGTAGCGATCCGGCGATATTCCTTTAAACGGCCAAAACACCTTTCCACAACGTTGCGATGGCGATAAGCATCACGATCAAGTTGCGAGCGTCCATCTGAAGCCAGTTTTTCATTTGATTTTCGGGGAATAACCGTTTTCATCCCTTTTCTTTTCA
>NZ_AUCC01000037.1 GCF_000429565.1 Arsenophonus nasoniae DSM 15247 | reverse complement strand
AAATACTGACCCGTACCAATGTATTTTATGTGGAAACCGATTGCGGTTTATGAGTGCGGAAAAAGGAATACACGCCGTCACTTTACTGTCAGAAAGGCGGGATAAAATGGTCAAAAAACGATGGTTACAAACCGCAGCCTAGGAGCAGTGTGCCTATTATTAGGCTTTTAGATGATAATTTAACCGAATTACTGTTCTCATGGTTAATCAACGAGAAAACTGTCAGAATTTAATAGAAATATTGAGTTCAAAACACCTCCATTAATGCCTTACTGTATTGATTGAGATTCCTAACCATGAACGGCCAATTCCCAACAGCATATTAAAAAAACGTATTGGTTGCCCAACATGTAAACCACCTATAATTAATCCCAAAAACATAACTACCATAGCAAGCAGATTTGCAACATTAAACTGATGGTTATTAATTAGATTAAGTTTATTACTCAAATAGGCAACAAAAAATAATCCTGCTGCTGACTGACCCAATACCGTAAAAAAAACCAGCGGGAGCTCATGCATATTTAACCTCCGCGAGATTTTGTAATTTGCCACTTTGATCATTAAATGGTTTAGCATCTCTATGAGGTTTAATCACAATATTCGGTTGAGTTAATCCAGGATCCGGCATCGGGGCGATACCATTTTCATAACCATGTAGCTCGCGTAATAAAGTAATTTCACCAAAATCCAGCGCTCGTTGTGGACATGAATCAACACAAACAGGTTTCATACCTTCAGCAACACGTTGGTAACAACCATCACATTTACTCATTAGCTTTTTATTAACATCAAATTGAGGAGCACCATAAGGACAACGGAGCTCACAATAGCGACACCCCACACAAATCTCTTGATTAACTACCACTAACCCATCTTCTGCTCGCTTATGCATCGCACCTGTTGGACAACCCGCCACACAAGTTGGTGAATCACAATGATTACAAGCAATTGATAAATAATAGTTATAAATATTCTGCTGCCAAATACCCTCTTGTTGTTGCCAACTACCTCCGCCATATTCATATATCCGACGAAATTTAGGGCCTAATTTTAGATCTTTTTCATCCTTGCAACTAACCTGACATGTTTTACAACCAGTGCACTTAGTAGAGTCAAAGAAAAAACCATACTGTTTCATAAATCAAATCCTTATACGCATTTAACTTCAACTAAATTCGTATGTTGTGGGGTACCTTTAGCAAATGGAGAAGGATGTAATGACGTTAGTGTATTAATACATCCTCCCACATCAATTCCTTCATTATTAACATTGTGCCAGGCACCTTGTGGAACAGCAATTACACCTGGTAAAACCCGATTAGTAATTTTAGCTTTGATATATATACGCCCGCGATCATTATAAATCTCTGCTATATCGCCCTGTTTCAGACCTCTTATCTTTGCATCAATTGGATTAATCCAAAACTGATGAGGAATAGCTTCACGTAATATTGCAACACTATAATAGCTTGAATGGACATGGCCTTTGTTATGAAATCCGGTCATTTGTAAAGGATATTGTTTTTTACGGGCAACATTTTCAACACCTTCATGGTTAGCACAATATTCAGGTACAGCGGGAATACGGTCACCGTCAGGTAATTGCCATTCTTGTACTATTTTATTTAACTGGTCAGAGTAGATCTCAATTTTCCCTGACGGAGTTTTTAGTGGATATTTATCTGGATCGTTACGAAAATCTTTAAGCGCAATTTGTTGATCACTCGCGGCTAATCGCCGATCTATAATTCCTTGATCATGAGTTTGCTCGAAAGGCCGTAAATGAGGCATGGTTTCACGGGTTTTATTATAACAGTATTCGATCCATTGTTGATAAGTCCGACCTTCGGTAAATTCAGTTGCAACACCTAATTTTTCTGCAATGTCCGCTAACACATCATAACATGGCCGATTTTGCCATAATGGTTTAACAGCTTGTTGTAAGCGCACTAAATAATGATAGGCACCACTTGCATATGAGTTATTGATTAAATCATCTGTTTCCACCGGGGTAACATCAGGCAGCAATAGATCCGCATATTTGGCTGAAGCCGTATTATGATTGTCCCATACCAAGATAAATTCACATTTTGATTCATCAGTCAGAATTTGATGCGTTTTATTTAAATCAGCATGCTGATTACCAATCACATTACTGGAATAACACCACAAAAATTTGATGCCAGAATCTAATTTATCTTTACCTCTAATACCGGCGTTTTTAGCCGTTAATTCAGGACCTCAAACAATAGCCTCGCTCCACATAAATGTCGGGATTGTTGTTTTTAATGGATTTGGTAGCTCAAAACTAGCAACAGGATAAGTAACGCTACCACCCCAAAGCCCGGTATTAGTGCCTGGACGACCAATATGGCCACTCATCAAAGGTAGCATCATAATTGAACGACAGGCTTGTTCACCATTAGCGGTGCGTTGTAGTCCCCAGCCTTGTGAGATCCATGCAGCTTTAGCATTAGCTATTTCACGTGCTAACTGAATAATACGTTGACTTGGAATACCTGTCAGTTGACTTGCCCATTCCGGTGTTTTAGCAATACCATCTGCCCCATTACCCAAAATATAATCTTTATAAGCGGCATTTGGTAACGCTGTTGGCGGCAACGTCGTTTTATCCCAGCCTATACAATATTTTGCAAGAAAAGCTTCATCTGTCAGCCCTTCATTAATCATGACATAACCCAACGCTGCGACTAATGCTGCATCAGTGCCAGGATAAATAGGTATCCACTCAGCGCCCAATGTGGTAACACTATCGGTATTACGGGGATCAATAATAATGACTTTTGCTTGGCTTTTTTGCAGTGCATTTAAGGTTTCATAAAACTGACCACCACCAGACATACGGGTTTCTGCTAAATTATGGCCAAACATAACAACTAAATCAGAATGAGCAATTTCACTTAATAAACTTTCTTCAGCACTACCATAAACGAACGGTGTAATTTCAGTTAATTGGGCATAAGAATAGGTACCATAATCTCCCAGAAAGCCGCCAATAAGCACTAATAAACGTTTGCAAGCGGTACGTCCATGTAAATTTGCTCCAGTTGAACCGGTACCATATTGATAATAGATAGCTTCATTACCATATTTCTCAATCGTATGCTTTAACTTCTGCGCAATAAGTGTTGTTGCTTCATCCCAACTGATCTTTTTGAATTTACCTTCACCTCGTTTACCTACCCGTAGCATGGGATATTTTAACCGATCCGGATTATAGGTTTTCCAGCGAACTGAGCGGCCACGCAAACAAGGCCTAATTTGATGTTCGCCAAATTTGCTATCATCATAGAAGGTTTCATTTGAAATACGTTGAATAATATTATTCTTCACATGCACTTTAAGTGGACAACGGCTACCACAATTAACCAAGCAAGCGCTATATTTAATTATCTCCTCTGTTTCATCAGGCATAATACCGGTCGATGTGGCCTGAACAGAAAACGGAAGTGTAACACTGCCAGCAATGGTGGCAACACTGGCAATTGTTGCTGAAGTTTGCAAAAATTCCCGCCGATTCATTTGCACCAAGCGTGTTGTTTTATTTTTAGTCATTGACATTACCCAATAGTAAAATAACAACAAATTATTGTTATTGTTTTATGTTAAAAAATAATGACAAAATAGATTATGATTTAAATCAATGATGAGTAATTATCAAATTTGCAGTAATCTGCACTAGTTTGCCAAATAATGGCGATATAATTATTGCGTTTTATCGATTATTAGCCGACTAATGGGTTATATTTTCTAATAACAAAAACACTATTTGGACTCTTTGATGAATAACAAAGTATTTTCTTTAAAGTAGGCGAAATGAACAGGCATAATTTAACCTAAAATTTGATTGAGACGAGTCGATGATACCAAGCAAAATATTGATAACTAGCTACAACATTAGTGGCTTTGGCGGTATGGAAACCGTTTGTCGTGATTTTATTAGGTTATTAAAACAACGGCGACCAGATATAACCGTCAGCTTTGTCTTTTTTAATGATAAACAAACTCAACCAAATGATGATTGGTTAAACAATATAAAATATTCACGACTCTATTCTAACATTAGAAACGGTAAACTACGTCGTATTCATTATGCTTGGCAACTGCGACAATTACTTTTCGAGCAGAAAATTAACGCAATTATCGCCTTGGATGCAATTGCCTGTTATAACTCAAATATCAGTAGAAAATTTATCTTCGATAGAAAAATACCGCTAATTTGCTGGCCGCATTTTTCCATTAATAGAATTTATAAAAAAGAATATCTTTTAAAAGCTGATTACTATTACGCCATAAGCAAGGGTATAGCAAGACAATTAGTTGCCATTGGTGCTAATAGAAGTCATATTTTTACCTTATTTAATCCAATTAAAAAACACGATATCATTATCCCGAGACCTAAAGATAAAACTGCCTTTCTCTATTTAGGCAGAATTTTATTTGCCGGAGATAAACAACTCGCATTTCTATTTAATAGCCTGGCAAATATCAGTGGTGACTGGCAGCTCAATATTGTCGGTAGTGGCGAAGAAAATGAGATTCATCAGTTAAAACAGTTAGCTAAAAAATTAAATATAACAGAAAAAATTAATTGGCATGGCTGGCAATCAGATTCCTGGTTATATATACAAAATAATATAAAAAAAGTTACTGCTTTATTATTAACATCGAATAGTGAAGGGTTTCCTATGGTGCTGCCTGAAGCCATTTCCTATGGTATTTATGTGATAAGTTCAAATTGCTTAACCGGACCAAAAGATATCATTAAAGAGGATATTAATGGAAAATTATTTCCTGTTAATGATATGCCCTGTTTTGTTAATATATTGCAAGCTATCGTAAATAATAAAACCTTACCCACACAGACAAGCATAAAAAATTCTATTTTAGATTTTTATGAAGATAGCTATATCGAAAGAGTTAATTTATCCCTTAAAAAAATTTTAGCATAATATCATTTAGCGGATTAATCATTATTGATTAATCCGTAGCAAAAACCCTATTAGCTTATAACACCACCAAAACGACATAAACACTATTTTTGCCAAAAAATTAATGAACGATAAAAACGCCTGATTTGTAGCAAAATAAATGCCAAAGTAGACTCAAGGTTACCTCGCTTTCTTCTTTTAGCTTTAATAAAATACTTTTCCCTATCCGCCTCCAAATGGCTATTTTCAGCGGTGACAATTGGATGTTTTATAATTTCGGCTAAATAATAGCCTTTAACTGCATTTTTTTTGTATAACAAGCCCCACGAATCAGCAACAAAAAATCCCCGGGCAAACTCAGCAATTATTCTTTCACAGGTACTACGATGAATTAAGTAACAACAAGTACGAAAAATTTTATCTGAGCTATAAGTTAATAAGCGAAATGTTACATTGGCGATGGTTATTTTATTAAAAAAACTTAATGAAATTCGTTTTCTTGAATTTAGCCCTTCTTGACCACCCAACAGATAAACATAATCTTTTTTCAATAAATCACTTTTACCTTGCTCCAATGCTTTGATTAAAGGGGATAATTTTTTATCAATAATAACATCGTCCTCGAGAATCAATGCCCATTCGATATCATTTTTTATAATATGCTGATAGACTGATTGATGGCTCAAGCTACAGGCAATTTCATTCTTGCCATTCGGTTTACCATAAGCTTTGTCATAATAAGGATATTTTAACCCAGCTATATCGTTTTGAGTTAATTTACTCCCTTCGATGGCGTCAACTATAGTGAAAGGCAAAGCTTGTGACGACAATGCGTAACTAATTTGTGTTCTTCTATCTGTATCCTTCTTTAAAGAAATAATAAAAATAGGGCAAGATTTATTCATTGACGCCACCAAAACTTTATATTTAATAATATGTTAAAATAAATTATAACTAATCGATTTTATTTTACTACTATTTTACTTGTAAATTTCAACCGCAAAGTGACATCATTTATACTAGTATCCATGGCAAAATTAGCATAATGATTTATTAAAAAATATTAAACAACTTATTATGTTGAAAATTGATTAAAAATGTTACTTGCCATGTGTTATAAATTATTAAATAATAAATTTAATTAATTCAATACATACAAAACAACATTAATTAAACTACTATATTTACGTAATCTGATATTATTTATCACAAAAATGAAACTAAAAGCTAATTTATATTAAATTTTCAAAAATTACTTAATTTGACATAAAAAAACTGACCAAAAACAGATAAAAAAGTTTTAAAACAGATAACCAGCACAATATATTATGTTAATTTTCAACTAGGTATAATTTTTTATTCACTTCAAAAAAAATATAATTTTTATTAATCAATTTTTATAAAGTATAATGATGATAGTAATGGTTTTTTCTTTCCGCTAACGCTAAAATTAGTAACACTTTACGATAAAATGAATGCCTGCTTTGCCAAAAGGAAACTTAATGTATTTCAATAGTAAGGAGATCATACTAACAAGCTATGAATTTTCATCTGCTGATGCAAAAACCCCTCAATTTCATATTGCTTATGGCGCAGATAAAAATTTCTCCCTTGGCACAGCGATCTCTATCTGCTCGATGCTATATTTCAATAAAATTTATACCTTTCACTTCTATATCTTCACTGATACGATTTCTGAATGCGACCTAAAAAAATTTGATGAACTAACAAGTTGTTATAATACAAAAATAACAATATTACTTATTGATACGCTACAGTTAAAAAAATTACCAACAAATAAATTATGGTCTCATGCGATCTATTTTCGCTTTATTATTGCAAATTATTTTCATAATAAAACCAATAAAATATTATATTTGGATTCAGACATTATTTGTTCGGGTGATATATCAGAATTATTCGACATCGATTTAAACCAGCATATTATTGCTGCTGTCGCTGACCGAGACCAATACCTATGGAAAAAACGGGCTGAAATGTTAGCAACACCAGAAATAGCTAATGGTTACTTTAACTCAGGCGTTATGCTAATTGATACTGACAAGTGGCACAAAAATAAGATAACGGAGAAAACTATAAATATATTACTTGATGACAAAACAAAAGCAAAATTTGTATTTTATGATCAGGATGCATTGAATATATCGCTGGTAAATCAAGTCTTATTTTTAGATAAAAAATTTAATACCCAATTTAGTATTAATTATGAGTTAAAAAATAAAACATTATTCCCTATAATTAATAATGTAAAATTCATTCATTATATTGGTCCAACCAAACCATGGAATATTTGGTCTGAATACCCAAGTACCCATCTCTTTATGACAATAAAAAAAAATTCCCCTTGGAAAACTACCCCGCTTATTGCGGCATCAACGTCTAACCAATACAGATATGCAGCTAAGCATATGTTTAATAAGAAAAAATACATTTACTGGTTATTAAATTATCTCTATTATTTTGTTAATAAAGCCCTACATAAATAAAAAATAGCGGATGACAGAAACGCAAAAAATGGATAATTGCTCTTGATAATAAACAATCATCCATTTTTATAGTTAAATTTTCAATTAGATAGATATAAAAATATTTTTAATTTAATTTACTTTCTGAATCGATGTATTCAAATTGCGCTTTAGTTAATGTTAAATTAATGGCTTTCACAAAACTTTCCACCTGAGCAACGGTAGTTGCACTAGCAATTGGTGCGGTGATCCCATTAAAAGCCATTAACCAGGCAAGTGCAACTTCCGCTAATGTAGCTTGCTGATCATCAGCAACTACCTGCAACGCGTTGAGAATTTTTTCGCCTCTTTGATTGAGGTATTTATCAATATCACTTTTCCTAGCACTACTATTTAAATCACTTTGACGACGATATTTACCAGTTAAAAAACCCGATGCCAAACTATAGTAAGTAACAACACCAATATTCTCTTCGATGCTGAGTTTCTTCAACTTATCATCAAAAGCAGTACGATCATAAATATTATATTCCGGCTGTAATACTTGATAACGCGGTAAACGCTGACTATCCGCTACCTCTAAAGCCGTTCTTAATTGTCTTGCATTCAAATTTGAAGCACCTATTGCACGAATTTTCCCCGTTGTTAAAAGCTTCAGATAAGCATTTAATGTCTCTTCATAAGGGGTATTTATGTCAGGCCAATGGGAAAAATAGATATCAATATAATCTGTTTGCAAACGCCGCAATGAATCCTCAACCGCTTTTATAATCCATTGAGCAGACAGACCTCGCTTACCGGGTGAACCTAAGTCTGCGCCCACTTTGGTAAATATGACTAATTTGTCTCTGGCAATCGAATGTTTAGTCAGCCAATTTCCAATGATGGTTTCTGATTCTCCACCTTGATTGCCGGCTGCCCAACTTGAATAAACATCCGCCGTATCAATTGCAACTAAACAGTTATCATAAAGCGCATCTAAGATGGTGAAACTTTCTTTTTCATTGATAGTCCAGCCAAATACATTACCACCAAAAACAAGTGGTGGAATAACAAATCCTGTTGAACCTAATCTACGCAATTGCATATTTCCTCACTTATTTATGAAATAAAGCGAATATACTCCTAGAAGATTGTAGTAGTGCTCTTACAACAAGATTGTATTTAAAACGTTACAGCCTATTTAACTTGCAGATATCCTACCGCAATTTAGTTATATTGATTATATTTTACCAATATCCTAGTAACTTCCACCATAAACCACCAATGACAAACCAAATAACAAGATTGACCACACTTAATATAAAACCAATTTTCCACCATTCAGTTAAGGTTGTATAACCCGAACCAAAAATAATTGGTGCGGTACCTGTGGCATAATGTGTTAACGACATCATTAATGATGAAGAGAAAGCCAGGATCAAACCGAGCAAAATAGGTGGAGCGCCTAATGCTAATCCAGCTGTAAAAAATGCCGCAAACATTGCCATAATATGGGCTGTTGTGCTGGCAAAAAAGTAATGAGAATAGACATATATCAAAACAAGTAACAACATGCCGCCAACCCAGCCAATCCCCATATGATCAATAGCGTCTCCTACTGTTTGAGAAAACCAATTGGTCAATCCAAGCTTGCTTAGGAAAGATGCCATCATAACCAATGCAGCAAACCAAGTAATTGTGTCCCAGGCTCCCTTGGTTTTCAAAATATCATCCCAAGCTAATACGCCTGAACACAGTAAAACGGAAAGACCAATGAATGCCGCCGCCGTAGGGTTAATAGTAAAAGCGCTACCAAAAATAAGCGCAGGTACGCCAGCCCACATCAACAATAGCATGGCAAACACCGCTAAAGTAATTTTTTCTGCGGGAGAAATAGGTCCTAACTTATGTAATTTTTGCTTAGCGAAATTTGGCGCATCTGCTGTTACTTTAATTTCTGGCGGATAAATCCAATAAATAATCAATGGCATAATAAATAATGAAATTATGCCAGGTATAAAAGCGGCTATTGCCCACATTCCCCAACTGATCTCAAATGGAGGCGTTGTATTTTCCATAATCAAACTAACAATCAATGGATTAGGTGCTGTTGCCGTAATAAACATCGCTGATGTAATTGGATTGATATTAAAATTAACCAATGAAAGATAGCGGCCAATTTTTTGTGAGCTATTTGATTCTGGATCAGAACCAAAACTATTTGAAATTGAACGCATAATAGGATGAATAATTCCACCACCACGGGCAGTATTACTCGGTGTAACTGGTGCTAATATTGTCTCTGCAATCGCTAATGAATAAGCAATACCTAACGTCCTTTTGCCAAATAAAGAAATAAAATAATAACCAATACGAGCACCTAATCCTGTCTTATTTAAACTAACAGAAATCATTATTGAAATACCTATCAACCAAATAAGTTGATTTGAAAAACCACTCAATGCATCATTAATTGCTGCCGTCGGATTATTGGGATTAGTTACTCCCGTAATAGCAATTAAAGCAATCGCAATAATGGAGATTGCACCTATAGGTAAAGCTTTACCGATGATAGCTATTATAGTCCCAATAAAAAGCGCAAATAACTGCCAAGCATTAACATCAACACCGTCAGGAGCGGGAATAATAAACCAGATGATGAGAGTGATTGTAATAGCAATTATGGTTGGTAAAGGTTTGAATGGGGTCAATTTATCCATATTGTATTATCCAATTGGTGAAACATATTTACACAGAAAATAATTAATAACTTATAAATGAACAAAATCACGCTAACGAATCATACAACTACTTATTATATAAACTTATAGATTAGTAACTATATTTATTTTTATCAAGCTTACTAATAAAGAAATATTGATCTATAATTTTATTAAATTATCCAACTTATTCTTTTAATTTTTATCTCTTTATTATAAGAATAAGTTATTTTTATATGTTAAAACTGTGATATGTATTACAAAAATCACAATAAATTTTATTTACTAATTTATTGTGACAAACATTTCTATTTTTCACTCTTAATGATATTCTTAATATAGGAAATTAACTATAATTAGTAACTGTTTAATTTTATCAAATAACAAATAGTTTTTTTATATTATTAAAAAATAATAAATTCATTCAAAAATAAGAATTACTTTATAAAAAATAATATATTTTTTATTACACTATAATGCATAAATCTATTTATTTTGAATATATATAAAATTAAAGTTACACAATACAGTAGCAAATAAATTTGTTCATTTACACTAACCCAAAGCCAATAAAGATGGCCTTTAATGTTATTATTAAAGACCATCCAAAATGGTTTTATATCAGTTCAGTCACTCTTGTTTATCTAACCATTCGGTATGAAAAATACCTTCTTTATCAATTCTTTTATAAGTATGAGCACCAAAATAATCACGTTGTGCTTGAATTAAATTTGCCGGTAAAACTGCCGAGCGATAACTATCATAATAAGAAATTGCTGCCGTGAGCGTGGGTAACGGAATACCATTTTGTACACCAAAACAGACAATATCACGTAATGATTGCTGATATTCATCAGTAATACTTTTAAAGTAAGGCGCTAACATCAAGTTTGCTAAAGATGGGTTTTGACTATAAGCGTCGGTAATTTTTTGCAAAAATTGTGCCCGAATAATACAACCAGCACGAAAAATCCTGGCAATTTCACCATAATTTAACTGCCATTGATATTCATCTGATGCCGCTGTTAATTGCTGAAAACCCTGTGCATAGGAAACGATTTTACCTAAATAAAGTGCCTGACGCACTTTTTCAATAAATTCCTGCTTATCACCTTTAAATGGATTAACCACTGGTCCAGTCAGTATTTTTGCGGCAGTCACTCGCTGCGCTTTTAAAAAAGAGAGATAACGTGCAAATACTGATTCAGTAATCAGCGTAACCGGCACTCCCAGGTCTAAAGCACTTTGACTGGTCCATTTTCCGGTTCCTTTATTAGCGGCTTCATCCAATATAACATCAATCAAATAATTATTGGTTTTGTCTTCTTTCTTACGAAATATATCCGCCGTAATTTCGATTAGATAACTACTTAATTCACCTTTATTCCATTCAGTAAAAATATCGGCTAATTCTTCATTAGTTAACTTTAATGCGTTTTTGAGGATAGAATAAACTTCAGCAATAAGCTGCATATCACCATACTCGATGCCATTATGTACCATTTTTACATAATGACCTGCACCATCAGGACCAATATAGCTTACACAAGGCTCACCATCTGCCTTAGCTACAATTTGTTGCAAGATAGGTGCTACTAAGTCATAAGCCTGTTTCTGCCCACCAGGCATAATAGAAGGCCCTTTTAATGCACCTTCTTCACCGCCAGAAACGCCGGTTCCAATAAAATTAAATCCTTGCGCTGAAAGTTCTTGATTACGTCGAATAGTATCCTGAAAATAAGTATTACCACCATCGATTAGGATATCACCTTTATCCAGATAAGGTGTTAATGAAGCTATAGTTTTATCCGTCGCCTCACCCGCTTTTACCATTAATAAAATACGACGTGGTTTTTCTAATGAATCAACAAATTCCTTAATCGTATGACAAGGGATTAATTTTCTACCTGGGTTTTCATCGATCACTTCATCGGTTTTTTCTTTAGAGCGATTAAAAATCGAAACAGAATAACCCCGGCTTTCAATATTAAGCGCTAGATTACGCCCCATAACAGCCATACCCACTACACCAATTTGTTGTTTTGACATGAAAAACTCCTGTCTGACAATTCATTACCCACAAGTTAACGAGCAAATATATTTTTACGTATTGATATATTAACTTACTCTATAGTTTGGTGATAGTAATTTAATGCCTTTAACAACACGATATTTTGGCTAAAAGCAATTAAAAAAACGTTATTATATTGAAATTTTTGTTCAAAGTGCCCATTATTCTAAAGGTCGGCATAAGCCGTCATATTAGAGGGTAAAATAAATTTTATGGAATGGATCGCTGATCCTACGATGTGGGCGGGGCTTCTTACTCTTATCGTACTCGAAATCGTGCTTGGCATTGATAATTTAGTTTTTATCGCTATCTTAGCTGATAAATTACCAGCTAAATTACGTAATAAAGCAAGAATAACCGGTTTAACATGCGCACTATTCATGCGTGTTATCTTATTGTTTAGTCTTACTTTACTCGTTTCCTTAACCAATCCTATCATTAACATTTGGGGTCACCCATTTAGCGCGCGCGACATTTTAATGCTTGGTGGTGGGCTTTTTCTGCTTTTTAAAGCCACTATGGAGCTTAATGAGCGGTTAGAAGGTAAAGATAAACAATCTGGCAAACAACGCAAAACAGCCAAATTCTGGGCTGTTGTAGCACAAATTATTGTATTAGATGCTATTTTTTCACTTGATTCAGTTATTACAGCTGTTGGCATGGTTGAACACATTGGCATTATGATTGCGGCAGTCACTATTGCTATGATTTTAATGATTATCGCAAGTAAACCTTTAACCATGTTCGTTAATACCCATCCAACTATTGTTATTCTCTGTCTCAGTTTTTTACTTATGATAGGTTTCAGCTTAGTAGCTGAAGGATTCGGTTATCTGATACCGAAAGGCTATTTATACGCCGCTATTGGTTTTTCTATTATGATCGAATCATTTAATCAATTTGCTTCATTTAATCGACGCCGTTTTTTAAAAGGAAGCAAATCACTACGAGAAAGAACCGCTGAAGCAGTATTGCGGGTTTTAGATGGTCAACATGAACGCGCTGAATTAGATCATCGCACCTCTGATTTGATTGCTGATAATAATGGCATTTTTGATCCACAAGAACGACAAATGATTGTTCGTTTATTAGGATTCGCTCAACGTAATGTTAGTAGTATTATGACTTCGCGCCATGACGTTGAATATATTGATATCAACAAGCCTGCGGATAAGCTACTTTCATTGTTAGAAAAAACACCCCATACACGGCTTGTTGTTACGGATGAATCAATAAGCGATGAGCCTGTCGGGGTTATACATGTTATCGACATATTAAATCAACAATTGAAAAAACAAAAACTTAACTTACATGCCCTAATTACTCAACCACTCATTTTTCCTGAAGGCTTATCACTACTTCAAGCATTGGAACAATTTCGTAAAGCTCATACTCATTTTGCCTTTATTGTTGATGAATTTGGCTCTGTCGAAGGGATAGTTACGCTGACAGATATTATGGAAACTATCGCCGGTAATATGCCAATCAGTGAAGAAGAGGTGGATTCTCGTCATGATATTCAACAATTAGAGGATAGTCGCTGGGTTGCTAATGGTTTTATGCCTTTAGAAGATCTGATCCTTTATGTGCCAATTTCACTTGATGAAAAACGTGAATATGAGACGATAGCCGGATTATTAATGGAGCATTTACAACGAATGCCGATTGTTGGTGAACGTATTAAAATTGAAAATTGGATTTTTGAACCGTTGGAAGTAACCAGCCACCGCCTTAAAAAGGTATTAATCACCCCCCTGCAACTGGCTAAAAAAGATGTTAAACAAAACATAAATTTAACGCGCTGATCATGGCGCGTTAAATTTACTACCAAGATTTAACCTAATGTTGCAATTTAACTTCTTTTTCTAACCAACTATCTAATGCTTTTTTAGCTTGTGATTGAAACTCATCGCGCAGCAATTTTTCAATATTCAATTGATATTGTAAATTTTGCCACTTACCATAAATACGCAGAGGAATGACCAATTTTTTCAGTTTATTAATAAAATTATCATCCCCATGCCAGCCTTTATTGATGTTAACCAACAATTTCACGTCTGCAGATTTGCTCGCTAAATTTAACCAACCGTTACCATCAATACTGATAGCTTCAGAAGAAGCAACCAAATTTGTGAACGACAACAAACCTTTATTAAGTTTTGTATCAACGTTTAAATTTTGAATTTGAGTATTATCTGTAAGATTTTGGGGAGTATTAACTTTATCAGTAAGGCGTGAAAAAGCGTGTTGGATTAATGAAGTTATATTTAATCCTGTTAATTGTGCTTTGGATAATATTACATTAGCATTACCGGACCAAAAATTTAGCACCGCAAATTTACCATAACCAGGCCCCGATAAGTTCGCGGCTAATATCAGTGAACCATCTAGTTTATCAGGCATGTTAAATGCTTGAAGTAAAGGAGCCAACTTAACATTATTAAATTTAGGTTTAGCCGTGACAATAACCGGACTATTTTCATAATTTAAACTAACAGGTAGATCAAAATTTCCCCCTAATAATCCACCTTCTAGCTGACTAACATTTAATAACGCTTTTTTATTGGTTATCTTAGACTTGAAGCTATCAACAATTAAACCTCGATATATAAGTTTATCGGCAGAAATTGTCGCTTGAAATGGAAATTGCTTTAAATAGCCTAAATCATAACTATCGGTATTAGCTGTAGCAATAACAGGCTTAGTACTTATCTGAGGCGTTATTTTTGTCTCTATCAGAGGCTGCAATAAAGGTTGCCAACCTAAAATCTTATCAAGATCCAGTTTAGTGGAAGCAATATTTAATTGATAATCTGGTGATTTACCTAACTGAGCAACTAAATTGCCAGTTAAATGATTATCGTTAACGTTAATAGCTAAATTTGAAAGAGTTAATACGGGTTGTTGATCACGCAAATAATTAAACAATAAAGTCGCATCGCCGCTAATTCCACCTGTTGGTAAATTAATACCACTCATCTTATATTCTAATTGATTGATTTCGCCAGCAATCTGATGCGGATAATCTGCAATATTAAGTATACTTTTTAAAGAAAAAGTTAGATCTTGCTGATCCTTACTCACATTGCTGCTAAAGTTAACGTTAATAAAATGATCATCCTGCCTACTCAGTGATAACATAATATTACGCATATTTAACTGAGTATCATTATCCAACTGCCAAATTAATAAACTATCGGTTAATTTAATTTTATTAATTTCAAATAACCATTTACTAGCATTATTATTTTTTCTACTAATATGGTTAAGACCTTCCGGTGCAATGGGATCATCTTGATTTAATTTTGCTGCACTGTCTGGCGTAGAGCGCAAAACTGCACCACTAATTACAATCTGTTCAACTGAAAGTTGATGGGAGATTAGCGGCCATAACGAAACATCAAGCCGCATGTTATCTGCACTAATGGCGGGCTTGGTAGCGCCGGGGGCAGTGAGTGAAATCGGCCCAGTAATAATACTTAGACTGGGCCATACATGCCAACGCATTTCGCCTTGAAAAACCAAATGATAGCCACTTTTTTGTTCAACTTTATCAATTAAATAGTGACGAAAATCATTGGGATTAACGAGCAACACTAGCGTGGTTAATCCTGCCAAAATAACCACTATCAGGATAGCTAATGTTGTCAAAAATCGTTTCATCACTGTCTCCATCAATGGTACTCAAACAACCAATTAATGACTTCATCATAAGATAAAGCTTATTTCCCGTAACCTGAGAAAATAGAATTATTTTGGTTATAGCATGATCTCAGCGAAACACCGAATTAATTAACGTAAAATATCACAATTTATAATTATTATTACCCTCTTCACTAATTCTACTCCCTACCGCACCTTGTTGATTCTTATACTTTGCATCCTGACGACGATTATAGGGACGATCAGCTGAACCAGATAAGGCTTCAAAACTTAATGCACCAATAACCATACCCGGACGTAACGCCAATGGCAGTTTGCCTGAATTATAAAACTCTAGCACAATCTGACCACACCAACCGGGATCAATACGGTGAGCAGTAACATGCACCATTAACCCCAAGCGAGCAAGAGAAGAACGACCATCAAGCCAACCAACAACATTATCAGGTAAGGTGACTGATTCTAAAGTGACCGCCAATGCTAATTCACCCGGATGCAAAAAAAACGCATCATTATGGTTTAAAGTGATTTCATCGCTCATCACCCGATCCAATGCAGCATTAACTTCATTTTTCGGCCCACTAAGATCAATATAAGGTGCCGTATAGCCCTGAAATACTCGAAATTTATTGCCTAGACAAACGTCAACTGTTGCCCCATTGATCCGTTCGATTGATGGGCGTGGTTCAATAACCAATTTTTTTTCATCAAGCCATTTAACTATATCGCGGTCACAAAGTCGCATTTTTCCATCTCCTTGCGAGAATGCCTAATCTATTTATAGATTTACTGGCAGAACTCCCCTATTTTAGCTTTTAGAATATCAATCGCCACCCGATTTTTTCCACCTCGAGGGACAATAATATCTGCATACTGTTTTGATGGCTCAATAAACTGAAGAAACATTGGACGGACTGTTTTAGTATATTGTTCAATAACAGAATCTAATGTTCGCCCTCGTTCATTTACATCTCGTTTGATTCTTCTTACTAAGCAAATATCCAGTGGTGTATCAACATAAATGGCAAAATCCATATTTTTGCGTAAACGCTTATCCGTTAATAATAAAATACCTTCAATAATAATGACTTTTTTGGGTTGAAAAAAAATGGTCTCAGGCTTACGTGTATGCTGAGTATAATCATATTGCGGCAGATCAATGCCTTTTCCGCTCTTTAACAATTGAAGATGATAACAAAGCAGATCATGATCCATTGAGTTTGGGTGGTCATAGTTTACTTTCACTCGTTCTTCCATCGGAATATCATGTTGATCTCGATAGTAACAATCCTCAGTAATCACACCAATATTATGGTCACCCACTTGAGAAAGTAATTCATGATAAAGCGTTTTCGCAATAAGACTTTTACCTGATGCTGAAGCGCCTGATATACCTACAATAGCGCACTTATGTGCTGTATCAGCCATTTTAAATAACCTGAATTTGAATAAAGGGAATTAATATAATTAAATATTATGATCGCAGGAATTATAAGGGGTTATTTTAGTATCTTCCAGCATTTAAAATTAGGTCTAGCTAATTTTTATAACAAGACCTAACAATAATTATCACCTTATATTTATTTTCAATCAATAAGTCATGGGATTAATCAGTTTAAATAGTCCGAAAAGCAATTTCAGTGGCAATGGTTTCCCCTGCCCAGTACATTTGAGCAGCAATCGTCGAGGCTATTTCCCGATAGATATCAGCAAATTCACCATCTGGATCTCGAATAACCGTTGGTTGACCTTGGTCTAAATCTTCACGCAGCGAAATATGTAACGGTATCTTACCTAATAGCTTACACTGATATTTTTCAGCCAATTTTTCTGCACCACCAGAACCAAAAATGGGCTCTATGTGGCCACAATTGCTACAAATATGTAGACTCATATTTTCAACAATCCCCAATACCGGTACTTTAACTTTGTCAAACATCGCAATGCCTTTCATCGCATCAAGCAAAGCAATATCTTGCGGTGTAGTAACCACAATTGCTGCGGTAACCGGTATATTCTGTGATAATGTTAATTGTATATCACCAGTTCCCGGTGGCATATCGACCACTAAATAATCCAATTCTGGCCATTGGGTATCCTGTAGCATTTGCATCAAGGCCTTACTAGCCATTGGACCACGCCATATCATTGCATTGTCATCATTAACCAAATAACCAATTGAATTAGTTGCCAGCCCATAAGCCATTATAGGTACCATATGATGCCCATCAGGTGAAGTAGGTCGCTGGTTTTTAGTTGCTAACATATTCGGAATAGAGGGGCCATAAATATCTGCATCCAGAATACCTACCTTCGCGCCTTCTTGCGCCAATGCTAACGCTAAATTCACTGTCGTAGTTGATTTACCCACTCCCCCTTTACCTGAACTAATCGCAATAATATTGCGCACCCCATTAATACCCGGCAAATCATTCACTCTACGTAATGTATTGATATTATGACGTAATTTCCACTCTACTGCTTGCGCACCCGCTATTTTTCGTAATTGTGATGTTTTCTGTTCAATTAATAGTTTAAAAGGGGTTTTCCAGGCAAAAGGCATGACTAATTCAATGTGCAAAACGTCATCTAGTAACGCACAATGATATAATGCTTTTAATGTAGTCAAATTACTTTGCAGTGTTGGATGGGAAAATGTGTCCAAAACCTCAGCGACCTGCTGAGTTAACTGTTCTGGTTTTATTTGTTCGAAGGATCCTGAATTCATCGCAGCTCCTTTTATTTAGTATTAAATTATCAACAATTGATCACTGCATCATACCAGAGAACAATTTAATTAAGATAAATAGATAATAAAAACGACACTTATCAATCAAAATTACGATAAAATAATGTTAGATTAGTCATATTCAGGCCTAGCCGGAAAAAATACAATCGGTTAACATCAATTATTGTTCAATTTTATGGAAGTTAAATCCTTACTATGTCTCAAGTCGCGAAAAAACTTTTGGTAACCTGTGCGTTACCTTATGCTAACGGTTCAATTCACCTTGGCCATATGTTAGAGCATATTCAGGCCGATATTTGGGTTCGTTATCAACGAATGCGCGGCAAACAAGTTTACTTTATCTGTGCCGATGATGCCCACGGCACGCCTATCATGCTAAAAGCGCAACAATTAGGTATAACGCCTGAAGAGATGATTAGTAAAGTAAATCAGGAACATCAACACGATCTTGCCGACTTTGCCATCAGTTATGATAATTACCATTCAACTCATAGTGTAGAAAATAAAACATTATCTGAACAAATTTATTTGACACTAAAAAAGAACGGTTTTATCCAAAGCAAAACAATCTCGCAGCTTTACGATCCTAAGCAGGAAATGTTTCTACCCGATCGCTTTGTTAAAGGGAGTTGCCCAAAATGCCAAGCTGCTGATCAATATGGTGATAATTGTGAAGTCTGTGGTGCTACTTATAACCCAACGGAGCTTATCAATCCCCATTCGGTGATTTCTGGTGCAACACCTGAAATGCGCGAGACAGAGCATTTTTTCTTTGATTTACCAGCATTTAGTAAGATGTTGCAAACTTGGACACGCTCTGGTGCTTTACAACCACAAGTGGCGAATAAAATGCAAGAGTGGTTTGAAGCAGGTTTACAGCAATGGGATATTACTCGTGATGCCCCTTACTTTGGTTTTGAAATTCCTAATGAACCGGGTAAATATTTTTACGTCTGGTTAGACGCACCGATTGGCTATATGGGAACATTTAAAAATCTATGTGAAAAACAACCTGATATTGATTTTGCTAGCTTTTGGCAACAAGATTTTACAGCCGATCTCTACCACTTTATCGGCAAAGACATTGTCTACTTCCATAGTTTATTTTGGCCAGCAATATTAGAAGGCAGTGGTTATCGTAAACCTACCAATATCTTCGTTCACGGTTATATCACTGTTAATGGCGCAAAAATGTCCAAATCACGAGGCACTTTTATTACCGCGCGCGCCTATTTAGATCAGCTGGATGCTGATTGTTTACGTTACTATTATGCCGCTAAACTTTCATCCCGCATTGATGATATTGATCTTAACTTAGAAGACTTTGTTCAACGGGTTAATAGCGACATTGTGAATAAAGTCGTTAACCTTGCAGCACGCAATGCCGGATTCATTAATAAACGCTTTCATAATAAGTTATCATCACGCCTTGCGGCTCCCGAGCTTTACCAGCAATTTATTGCCGCAGCAAACAAAATTGGTCAAGAATTTTGTCAACGTGAATATAATAAAGCAATTCGTGAAATTATGTTACTTGCTGATCTGGCCAATCGTTATATCGATGAGCAAGCCCCCTGGGTAGTTGCAAAACAAGAGGATCGCGAACAAGATTTACATGACATATGTTCTATGGGTATCAATTTATTCCGGGTGCTAATGACTTATTTAAAACCCATATTACCGGGACTTACCGGCCGGACAGAAGCTTTTTTAAATATTTCACTCAACTGGGATGATATCAACAATCCATTGCTAAATCATGAAATTACGCCATTTAAAACTTTATTCCAGCGAATTGAAATGCACAATGTCACCGCAATGTTAGCGGCATCTAGTGAAAATATAACGGCGCAAACGATGACTAATCAAACAGATTCAGAAAATCCTAGTCAAGAGGTAATCAGTTTTGATGACTTTAACAAAGTAGACTTACGCGTTGCTCTAATTAAGCAAGCTGATTTAGTCGAAGGTTCCGATAAGCTGCTAAAACTACAATTAGATTTAGGTAATAGCAGCCGACAAGTTTTTTCGGGTATTCGCGCGGCTTATCCAGATCCTAAAGTACTAGAAGGTCGCTTAACAATTATGGTTGCTAATTTAGCGCCAAGAAAAATGCGCTTTGGTGTTTCCGAAGGAATGGTATTAGCAGCCGGCCCTGGTAACAAAGATATTTTTCTATTAAGTCCTGATGCTGGCGCCAAACCTGGCATGCAAGTAAAGTAGATTAATAATAAAAACATTAAATAAAAATGGCGACAATAGTATTCTCGCCATTTTTCATCTCACTTATGCCAGCAACCTAATACATTAAGTGAGTTAATTGTATTATCAGTATGTTTTGTTATAGGACTGGTATTATGTTGATTTCTAAAAATATCCTTTATATTAGTTGGCAGTATCTACGCGCTTTTTTACTCATTTATCTCTGCCTAATAATAGGAAACCTAATTTCAACTTTACTACCTTTTTCTCTGCCAGGTAGTATAATCGGCATGCTGATCTTATTTAGCTTGTTAACAATCCAAATCATACCTGTCCGATGGATACAACCAGGCTGCCATTTATTGCTAAAAAATATGACAATGCTATTTATTCCTATCGGGGTAGGCATAATGAATTATTATGATACGCTTAGCCAACAAATTATCCCTATTTTGCTTTCCTGTATTGTAAGTACATTGATTATTATGATTATTGTTGCTTATAGCTCACACTATATCCATCGTGAAATTAGCATCAATACCTCGGATACTGATAAACAACAGAGTAAAAAATAAAATTCAGCCAAAAAAAATTGGCCAAATAACGAGTAATAATAATGTTAAATCATATTTGGTGGTCACTACCTTTTACCATTATCGTTTTCTTATTAGCGAGAAAATTATTCCAAAAATTTAAACTGATCATTTTAAATCCTTTGTTAATTTCGATCGGAATCATTATTCCTGTTTTATTGATAACGCAGACTTCTTATGACCATTATTTCTCTGGTAGCCGTATTCTGAATGATTTGTTACAGCCGGCAGTTGTTGCCTTGGCTTTGCCATTATATGAACAGTTACATCAAATTCGTGCCCAATGGAAATCCATTATTAGCATTTGTTTTATTGGTAGTCTGATTGCCATGATAACCGGAACCACTATTGCCTTATGGACAGGTGCAACCGTCGAAATGGCCGCTTCCATATTACCAAAATCAGTGACGACACCCATAGCTATGGCTGTATCAGAGGCTATTGGCGGCGTGCCTGCCATTAGTGCCGCTTGTGTAATCTTAGTTGGTATTTTTGGCGCTATGTTTGGGCAGTTACTGTTTAATTTCTTGCAGATAAAAAACCCTATCGCTCGAGGATTAGCGATGGGAGCGGCTTCACATGCAGTAGGTACGGCGCGCAGCGCCGAGATAGACTACATTGAAGGTGCATATAGTTCTCTCGCATTGATGACGTGTGGCATCATTACTTCATTAATTGCCCCTTTTATTTTTCCTTTACTAATTCAATTATTACATTAAGCCATCATCTATAAACTATAAAAATGACTCAGCAAAACAATAAACCGTTCTATATTTTTATCTGTAGAAAATCTAATTCCACTAGCAGGTGCTAATTTTAGGGTTTATAAATTTAGATCAAAGCTAACCAATAGCCACAGCGAGCTTTGACAATGTGTTAGGTCAAGTTATTACCGGTAATTTCTGCTTATCTAAATATCGTATTTACAAACTTACCCCCTTCTGAGTATTATAAGTCTTATCTAACAATAAGCGGTTAAATTGATAAGAGAGGCGTATGTTAATAAGTAAAATAGTCCTAGTTGAGCTCTCTTTCGCTATTATGTAATCACAGGCATAGATGATGAGGAAATTCCTTATTTATAGCTTACTGACCATTATAGTAACAGCAATCGTTGCCATTTTAACATTCGATCGGTGGATTAGCTGGAAAACTGCTGATTATATCTATGATGATGTAAAAAAACTGCCACCTCGAAGCGTTGGCATGATTTTAGGCACGTCAAAATTTTATTCTACCGGCTCACCTAATGAGTACTATAAGTATCGAATTCAAGGCGCCATCAATGCTTACAATAGTGGCAAAATAAAATACTTGCTCGTTAGTGGTGATAATGCACATTATAATTACAATGAACCGATCACCATGCGTAGAGATCTAATCGCAGCGGGTATACCGGCAGCAAAAATTGTATTGGATTTTGCCGGCTTTCGAACACTAGATTCTGTTATCCGAACTCGTCAAGTGTTTGCCACCAATAACTTTACTATTATTACCCAACGTTTTCATTGTGAAAGGGCACTATTTATCGCCATGAAAAAAGGGATAGATGCACAGTGCTATGCCGTTTCTTCACCAAAAAAAATCATTAAAGTTCGTTTGCGCGAGGTTTTTGCCCGTATTAATGCTCTGATTGATCTCTATATATTAAAAAGTGAACCCCGGTTTTTAGGTCAACAAGAATCCATTCCTGCACCGATAAAAATGCCTGATGGAATCAAAGGATATCCTGCCGTTTTACCTGAAGAACTCAAATAATAGTAGCCAGCTCAATTAGCCCATTTGTTATGATTTAAATAATTTAATATACATATTTATATTCAAATCATTTACTCAAATTGGGTCATGTTATTGTTGTATCTGGGCCAACGAACAAATGAAATCGGTGAACATAAATTTGTTATTAAGAGGAAATTAGGATTATACTCATTGCCGTACACAAAAGGAAAAAGAGCCCAGAGTCAGGCTCAAGATGGAAATATTATAAAGCCGAGTTGGCAAATTTTGGAAAACTTATTAGATATAATCATCATCCTATAACCTAAATTTTCATATGAAAAAATTGATAAAACATTTTATAAAAAATAAAATAGCTAATAATGAATACTTTTTACCAAAAATTATTTTACTTTTTATTACCTTTTCTTTTATACATTGTGGATTAGGCTATCAAGCAAAATTTATTTATACAATTGGTGTTGTAGCTTTTTTAGTTTTTATAAATAGAGTTAAATTTTTATACATTTCTTTTGTCTGGATATTTACAATTATTTCAACGATATACTTACCTATTGCTATTCTATATGGCCCTCCATCATTTAATATATTAGCATCTTTATTTTATACAAATAAAGACGAAGCTATCGGATTTTTATCATTAATTCCTTATTACTATTATTTATTTTCTTTATTAATTTTATTTTTGGGAATTTTTTGTTCACGATTAAAAATTAAGAAAATAAAATATTTATCATCAATATCATTCATTATTTTTTTTGTGATATTATTATCCACTCCAATTAAAGATTATAGAAAAGAAAGTAGCATTAACCTATTAAATAGTGGCTATCCAGAAATAAAATTTATTAAAGAATTTTATTACTCTCTAATTGAGCTAAATAAAGAAAACAGTAAATTAGAAAAATTGATATATCAAAAAGATGATTTTAATCCTGTGAATAGTAAAAATAAATATAATACTTATGTTATGGTGATTGGTGAGAGTGCCAGACGTGATTTAATGCATTTTTACGGTTTTCATATCAATAATACCCCATTTATGAATTCAATTAATGGTATATTTTTTACTAATTATATATCAGCAGGCGCATCGACTAATATCTCATTAAGCAATACAATAGCAATAAAAGGAAATTTATCAAATAATATTGTATCATTAGCAAATAAAGCTGGATTTAGTACTTATTGGTTATCAAATCAAGGAGCATTAGGAATATTTGATACTCCAATCGCATCTATGGGTAAAAAGGCCAACAAATATCACTTTTTGAAAAAGGGTGATTATGATAATAGTAATAATTCTTCTAATGACACTGGTTTATTGCCATTTATTAAAACAGCAATAAATGACAATAAAAAAATAAGTTGATAATTATTCATTTAATGGGAAGTCATCCTCCTGCTTGTAATAGAACAAACGACTATTATGAAATTTTTTATAAAAGTAAAGATGTTTCATGTTATATACAAAGTATAAAAGAAACAGATAACTTGCTATCGAAAATATATAATGAACTTTCACTAACAAAAACAAAATGGTCTATGATGTATTTTTCTGATCATGGGCTTTCTTATGCGAATAGAAATGATATTCAACAATTAAGAATTATGCATGGGAGTAGTTATAGACAAAACTATGAAATTCCATTTTTTATTACGTCTTATGATTCCAAAGAAAAAATATATATTAAAGAAAAAAGAAGTGCCCTTAGTTTTATGAGTTTATTTTCAGAATGGACTGGTATTGATGATAAAATTATCGATAAAAAATGTCATATAATCTCTAATGATAAATGTGAAAATCAAAACAATATTATTAACTTTCATAATAAGGTAATAAACTACCTTGAGTTCCCCATAGAAAAAAGTATTTAAGCAAGGAGTTTTCCCTTTTAGTATTGGGACTTTGCTATCCAGTCAATAGCTGGAACGATTACGATATCAATATTATTTAATTTTACGTTATAAAAGCACTACATTTTAAATTGGATTCACATATGCTTATTGAGATAGCGCAACGCCAAAAATATTTACCAATAAAATAGCAAAAAAATAGCGCTTTCGCGCAGCAGATCAATTTGCTCAATCCGCTGCTATTTGGCTGTTATAACAAACATTAGTTAGTAATTACGCAGGCGAGAAATGTTACGTAAAAACTCCTGACGGGTATTTTGACTAGATTTAAATAAGCCACCTAGCGAGGTTGTCATTGTGCTGCTGCTTACATCACGAACGCCTCTGGCTTTAACACAATAGTGAACGGCATCAATCGAAACAGCAACATTAGCTGTGCCTAATAAAGTTTGGAGCGCAATTAAAATCTGTTGGGTTAAACGCTCCTGAACTTGTGGCCGTTGAGAAAAGAATTGAACAATACGATTAATCTTAGATAAACCAACCACTTTTTCCTTTGGAATATAGGCCACTGTCGCCTTACCATCGATGGTAACAAAATGGTGCTCACAGATACTGGTTAAAGTGATATCACGAACCGTCACCATTTCGTCAAAATCCATTTTGTTTTCGATTAAGGTAATTTTAGGGAAGTTATTATAATCGAGCCCAGAGAAAATTTCGTCAACATACATTTTAGCAACGCGCTTCGGTGTTTCCGCTAAGCTATCATCGCTAAGATCCAGATTAAGTAAACGCATAATTTCACCCATGTGCAGTTCAATCTGTTGTTTACGCTCATTTGAGGAAAGAGATTGGCCGCAAAGTGGGGTTTCAAGACCACGAGCTTCGAGTGCTTTACGAACAAGATGCGCTTCTTGACTTAGCGATGACATGCATTTCTCCAACAATAAAATTCAACATATATCCAACTACATATTCAAGCAATGGATAACATTATTCCATTACAATAACCTATCCTAACAAAATATTTTTTATATCGCGCTAATTTTTCATATCAGAGTCATTATTTATCCTTTTTTGCTATCCATCTATAGAAAATTATCTATTATATTTACGCTAAATAATCAATTTACTGACTATATCCTCATTTTAAACTCACAAAACGGCGATTAAATTTTTTGTTATAACATATGTGAGTTTTAACCAGAAAAATCTATTGCTGTAATATAACAGACAAAAATAGCTGTTATTGTGTTCGTTAACTTATTTGATTTGTTATTCACTAAAAATAGCGTTAATTAAACAACTGTTGATTAATCAACAGTTGTTAAGTCAATTATTTTGCCAACTAAAATAGATTTCATCATTAGATAGCAATTTATTTAATTCATATAATTACTCCACCAAAGACGAAACTTCAAACCGATTAAACTACTCCAGCCGGTAGTGGTACTAACCACTTTGCCTTTATAAATAATGACAAAAGTTGGCGTTACACTAATGTTCCATTGAGCAGCATGGGCACCGGTTGGATCATTAACCGTTGGCATCATAAAGTGCTTTTTCCTCAAATAATGCTGTACTTTAGCGTCATCACCTGAACGAAAGGCGACGGTTAATACATTACCACCGTTAGCCGCATAGTCCGCTATTTTTGGGCTGGTAAAACGACAAATGCCACACCTGCTAGCCCAAAAATAGAGCAATAGTGGTTGTTTGGCACTTAACTCTGCCAATGTTACTTGTTTTTCCGCTAGCGTTATTACGGTGTCATTAGCAAAATTATAGGGCGCTTGAGGAGCACGGAAATTATCCAGTAATAGAATAAAAATGACTAGGATCAACAAAAAAAACAGCCCCTCACGCAACCAACGATAAAATTTATTTGTCATTTAAGTTTTTCCAATTCTGTTTTAACTATCCTTTGCAACTGTTCATAACTCACCGCGCCACTCAGCACTTGAGAGCCAATCAATGTAGCTGGCGTACCTTGCACGTCGAGCTGTTGTGCTAGCGCCAAATTGTCGTTAATGGTATCCAGCGTTTGGCTATCAAACTGCATTAAATTAATACCAATTTTTTGCTCTGCTGCTTTGATACTGGCGTCATCATGATAACCTTTCTTGGCCATCAGACGATGGTGTAGCAACCAAAACTTTTCCCTATCCTGTTTCCACAAGGAAAGCGCACTGCGCGCAGCTGTCACTGAACTTTGCGCTCGAAACGGTAGTGGTTTGATAATCAAAGCAACTTGCGGTTGAGACTGGACAATTTTTATCAGTAACGGATCAAATTGTTTACAAAAAGAACAGTTATAATCAGTAAAATAAACCATCACTAATTTCGCATCAGCGGCGCCAAGACGTGGGCTATTCGGATCGTTAAATAGCCTATTTTGGTTTTGTTTAACTATTTTTTCCAACTGTTGCTGACTTTGTTGTTGTCGCTGTTCACGATAAGCATTAGCCGCTTGTACCAGTATTTCCGGATTATTAATTAATGTTTCGCGGATCTGTTCTTGCAAAAAAGCTTTCTGTTCTAATGTAAACAGGTGATTATTAGCTAATAATGGCGTCGTCATTAGTAATAGCAACAAAATGAATTTTTTCATCTTGCATCTCCTTTTGCCTGCTGCAAAATTTGCAATAAGTCATCTTTATTCAACAACGGCGATAGAATTTTCCCCTGCGTCAATCCAGGGCCATAAATCTGGTTAAAGGGAACCGCCAGCATACCGCGTTTTTGTAAAAATTGATTAATGGTGTCTGACGGCTGAGTCCAGTCACCACGCAATGCGACCACATCTTCAGCCTGTAGAGCTTTTTGCACATCACTACGTAGCAACACATTAAATTTGTTAGCTTTACAAGTAACGCACCAGTCAGCCGTTACATCGATGAATACCCGTTTATTTGCCGCTAGTGCCTGGTTAATTGCTGCTTCGGTTAATGGTTGCCACCGGATCTCATCTTTCAGTGATTGCTTGCTGTAGTGTAAAGTAAGCGTAACTAACCCAATAGCTAGCGCAGCACTTCCACCCACAGTAATTGCCCAACGTAATGAATAATGACGTGCACAACTGAACAGTAAAGCCGCTAGTATTAAAAAGCCCAAAAACAGTGTCCAACTTGTACCGATAAATGGAGTGAGCAAACTAAGTAACCAGAGACAGGATGCCAGCATCATAGCAGCCAGCCCTAGACGCAATTTATTCATCCAACGGCCAGGTCGAGGTAGCCGGAAAGCTAGCGTAGGTCTCACCGCAATTAATAACCAAGGTAAACTCATACCCATGCTCATTGCGATAAATAGTCCCCATAATTGCGGTAATGGTGCTACCAGTGCAACAGCAATCGCAGTACCAAGAAAAGGAGCTGAACACGGTGTTGCTAGTAGCGTCGCAAATGCACCGTGTAAGAAATGGTTCATTAACCCATCAGCCTGCAAGTTGGCTAATCGTGTATTAAAATTAGTGGGTAAGCGGAAATAAAACAGTCCCAAGAGATTTGCACTAAATAGCAGAGTGACTATTACCAATAAAGCGATAAACCACGGATTTTGAAACTGAATACCCCAGCCTATTGCTTGATTGGTTAGCCGTAAAATCGTCATCAACAACGCAAGCGCCATAAAAGAGATAATAATACCGCCGCTTGAAGCCAAAAATTGTAATCTTACACTGCGACGATCACGCTGTTGCAGCTGTAAAATAGTACTAAGTTTGAGACCTAACACTGGTAAAACACATGGCATAAAATTAAGGATCAAACCGCCTGCGATGGCGAATAACACAATCTGCCATAGTGGCATTTGTAAGTGATCAGATGCTAGTGGCGCGCCAATGGTGACCGTGCTTTGCTGAGCAATACCTTCATCCTCTATCACTAACGACAAAGTTTTACCCGTCAAATCTGGTGCAACATCGCCCCACTCATCAGTCGCAGGTAAAGTGATCTGCAAACGTTGTCCTTGTAGTTGCAAAACTGGCTTACCAAGGCTGGCTCCATCTGGCATATCGACAAAAACTGCTGGTGCATGCCAGCTAGCGACTCGTTCAGCCAGTACCTGCACTACACCGCTGCGATAACCTGCTGTTAACTTTGCTAGTAATGCGTTTTCTTGTGGGACTTTACCCATTGCGGTAGCGTAATTATGGGCAAAGTTTGCATCAGTGGGTTGTTGTAGATCTAAAGTGAAAGGATAATCGGTTAGAATACAGACGTTGCTGCAGGTTGACAATGTCAAGGTGCCACTTAGCAGTGAGTCAGGTTTTGCTGTTAACTGGATCGGCAGGCTAACACCCTCATGATAGCCTTGAGTACTGATGCCAGAAACATCAAAGCGTTGTGGGGTTGGCCAAAACCATTTTGCCGCAATTGAATTATCTTGCCAGGTGATTTTCGGCGCAATTCCCCCCTCTCCCGGTGTTCGCCAGTAAGTTTTCCAACCCTCTTGTAAACGGATATCAAGTAAAAGGCGCGTAACATCAGCTGCGTTATTGTCAGCGCGTAAACGAACTTCAGCATGACTATTTTGTAAGTTTTTAAGCCAACCGGTGTCGGCTGCAAAAGTAACTGGCAACCATAGCATAAGCAATGCCAGCAGGCTATTACGAAAAAAATTTAGCATATTTTATCTCCGAAAATGAAAATGACTAAGTAATAAACTTGTCAGTATTCATTCCCGGAAATTACAGAGTCGTAAATGAATACGAAGTCGAGGAGATGAAAGTGGAATAGTAAAAGAGAGTAGGACAGCAAAGCGTGGGATAAATACCAGTAACGCTAATAACACACTAAAAATTAGTAGTAGCGCTTCTGTGATCACCGGTGGGATACTCACTAAGGATTTAGTACTCAACTCACAAGGAGTCAGCGAATTATCGATATCATCCTGATGATCCTCTGCAAAAACGGAGGCCTGCCCGCTAGTTACCGGAGAAAATATCAACTGCCCCATAGCAATACGACTAACCATACAAATCATCACGATTAGGTATGCCAAGGCGAGAAACCATTTTGACAGTTGCTGCATTTTTCTCATGCTAACCTCGATAAAAACGAATGTTTATTCTAGCATTGACAATAAATTGTACAACCCCAGACTAGCTAAACCGACGTAATTATTTTATCAGCCTTGATAGTTAAATTAAATTAATCCATAAACAGGCGACAAAGAAGTTATCTACTTTGTCAATAAGCGAGATTATTGGCATAATACGCTGAAAATATTTGGCAAAATTATGCCAATATCAGTCAAAATGGTAGTCTTTTTGGGAGCAAAATATGGAGCATTATCATACCGGCGAATTATTATCGTTGAAGGAAGCATTAAATATTATCTTTACCCTAACTACCCCAATGGCAGAAAAAGAAATTATCCCATTAACAGAATCGATTAACCGCATAACTGCCACAGAAATTATATCGCCCATTAATGTCCCTCCATTTGATAATTCAGCCATGGATGGTTATGCAATACGCTTTAATGATTGGCATGACGCAACTCCGTTGGTTATTGCGGGTAAAGCATTGGCTGGTTCTCCTTTTCGCGAACCGCTGCCAGCAAAATCTTGTATCCGCATTATGACTGGAGCGCCGATTCCCATTGACGTTGATACGGTCATCATGCAAGAAAACACCCTGTTAGCTAATAATGCCATCAGCTTCACACAACCAATAAAACCAGGCACAAATATTCGTTTCACCGGCGAAGATATTCGACAAGGTGATAGCGTATTGCCCATTGGAACAAAACTTTCCGCAACTCAGGTATCTCTTATCGCGTCATTGGGAATAAGTGAAATTGAAGTTTTTCGCCAGTTGAAAGTGGCTATTTTCTCTACCGGCGATGAACTACAAACTATTGGTCAGCCACTAGCTGCTGGTCAAATTTATGATACTAATCGGCTGGCAATACGCTTGATGTTGGAAAAAATGAACTGCCAAGTGATTGATTTAGATATTATTGCTGATGATCCTGACAAACTCTATCAAGCATTTAAGCAAGCGGATCAACAAGCTGATCTGGTTATTAGTAGCGGCGGTGTGTCGGTGGGTGAAGCTGATTATACCAAGCAGATTCTTGATGAAATAGGTAGCATCAATTTCTGGCAACTGGCAATAAAACCCGGTAAACCATTTGCCTTTGGTAAACTAAAATCTGCCTGGTTTTGTGGCTTACCTGGTAATACTGTTTCCGCTATAGTTACCTTTTATCAACTAGTACAGCCGATTATTAATCACCTGTGCGCCTTTACTCAATGGCAAAGCACCCCCTATTTGAAAGCGCGCGCCACCAGCTTGATAAAAACATCACCTGGGCGTCTTGAGTTTCAACGCGGAATTGCCAAAGTAAATACTCAAGGAGATTTAGAAGTAACACCAATGGCACAACAAGGTTCACACATTTTGAGTTCTTTTAACCAAAGTAACTGTTTTATCGTTTTAGCGCAAAATCGTGGCCAGGTTAACGCAGGTGAATTAGTTGATATTGAGTATTTTAATTATTTATTAATAAGTGAATAAGTATGGCTATCGAATTATCTGACCAAGAAATACTGCGTTATAATCGCCAAATTATTTTACAAAACTTCGATTTTGACGGACAAGAAAAATTAAAAGCAGCGAAAGTATTGATTGTCGGAGTGGGTGGGTTAGGTTGCGCCGCTGCTCAATATTTAGCCGCCGCAGGCGTTGGCCAACTGACACTGCTTGATTTTGATACGATCTCCCTATCAAATTTACCACGGCAAATCCTATATAACGACCAATCTATTGGTAGTGCAAAGGTTGACTCGGCCAAAACCACCTTACTTAACATTAATCCGTATATAAAAATTTCTACCATTGATAAAAAATTAACAGAACATGAACTTAATATTTTAATTAAGCAGCAAAATGTGATTGTCGATTGTACGGATAATGTGGCAATTCGCGAGCAGCTTAATCGCCTATGCTTAACGCTAAAGCGCCCACTCGTCTCCGGCGCCGCTATTCGCATGGAAGGACAACTGGTGGTATTAACTTATCAAGATAATACCCCCTGCTATCACTGTTTAAGTCGTTTATTTGGTGAAAATAATCTCTCCTGCATCGAAACCGGCGTTATGTCTCCACTGGTTGGTATTATTGGTAGCCTGCAAGCGATGGAAACACTAAAATTGCTCACTAACTATGGTCAAATCAACAGCGGGAAAGTGCTATTTTATGATGCTATGTTAACAGAATTTCGCACCATTAATTTAATGCCTGATCCTAATTGTGAAATCTGTCAGCCCAGCCAAAAATAGGCTAATATTTATCGCCGTGAGCGCAGCATAGCACTTTGTCACCCTCTATGTTTGTTAATGCTAACTAAGTGAAACATAGCACAGTTATAGTTCATCATAAGTTTTTACTGATGGTGCTGTGTAGTGCAAAAAACGATCAAGTAAATTGGCCGGATTATCATCAACAATCGCCATATGGCGATATTTTTCTTGTAAGAACTTTTCATCAGCCATTTTTTCTATCATAGCCACTAAGGGTGTCCAATAATTATTAACATTTAATAATCCACAAGGTTTCGCATGTAAGCCAATTTGACCCCAAGTAAACACTTCACTAAATTCCTCCAGGGTACCAAATCCCCCTGGTAGCGCAATGAATCCATCAGCCAAATCAATCATTTTCTGCTTACGTTGATGCATAGTATCGACAATATAGCTTTTAGTCAGTCCAGTATGAGAAATCTCACGTTCAACTAATAATTTAGGCATTACGCCAATAACTTGACCACCTTGTTCCAATATCGAATTGGCTAAAACGCCCATAATACCAACGCGGCCACCGCCATAAACCAGCGTTATTTTTCTGTTAACCAGCTCGGATGCTAATGCCACAGCCTGCTGCTGATAGATACCACTGGCTCCTACACTAGAGCCACAATAAACCGTTACACTCTTTATCTTTCCCACATTATCCTCCTTAACTTAAATTCACTAGTTCCAGCCCCAGCAGACATTAATTAAATTTAACAAACGCATAAATACTTTTCATGTGATTTCTTTTTTTAAATTAACATTTATTATAGTGACTATCCTATTGTCAACGATCACCGAAAACTGATCCACTTTTTATCTAAATCCGATCAATCAAAATTGATCCACTGTTTTACTCAGTTATTGCTCCTGAGCGCCGCTTATCTTTCAATCGGTAGCTTTCACCGCTTAATTGCAGTACATGCGAATGATGAAGTAAACGATCAAGCATAGCGGCAGTTAATGTTGCGTCATCAGCAAAAGCACTTGGCCATTGCCCAAATGATAGGTTACTCGTCAATATGACACTGCCATGCTCATAACGCTTGGCAATCACATTGAAAAACAGGTTTGCTTCTTCTCGCCCAAACGGCAGG
>NZ_AUCC01000036.1 GCF_000429565.1 Arsenophonus nasoniae DSM 15247 | reverse complement strand
ATCCCTCTGAGCACGCTTAAGTTGAACTTCTAATTCTTGTATGCGCTGTTGCTCGGGTGTTAACGCTTTTGATTTTACAGGCGTATTCCCATTTAACTCGGCAAGATATTGTTGCTTCCATCGTGATACGGCAGATTTACCCGCACCGGATATTTTTTCAACTTGGATATTGCTATATCCACCTTCAACCATGAGTTTTGCATATTCCAGTTTTTGCTTTCCGCTAAAGGTTACTTTTACTTTTCGGGTCATATTTATACCTATAAGATTTTGCTTAATTATAAGCTATAAATCTCTACAGTTTTATTAGACCACTACAGTCCGTTATTGGTTGCGATCCCGCCATTATGGGATATGGACCTGTCCCGGCAACTACAATGGCATTAAAACGTGCTAAGTTAACGCTGCAAGATATAGATGTTTTTGAAATTAACGAAGCTTTTGCTGCCCAAGCTCTAGCCTGTTTAAAAGATTTACACCTTATTGATAAGATAGACGAAAAAGTTAACCTGCATGGTGGAGCAATTGCCTTAGGTCACCCTTTAGGATGTTCGGGTGCGCGGATCATTACTTCTTTACTAAATGTTATGGAAAGGAAAGATGCTCAGTTTGGCTTAGCCACCATGTGTATTGGTTTTGGGCAAGGCATTGCTACTCTTATTGAGCGGATTAAATAACTGGTCTACGCTTTATTGTATGTTGTTGCTATTTTACCGCCCAGAAGGGCGGTTTTTTTTGTTTTGTGATCTCATTTAAATAAATTCGAACGCATCACCATAAAGATATTCAGGGCTAACGTCTCTTTCACTACAAAAACGTTCCCTCGCGATTTTTGCCATTTCAAAACGCCCAGCAATGTAAATTTCATAGTTTGTAAGAGAACCAAAGTCATCGAGCACAGCACTCAAAACCGTACCTGTTCGTCCTCGCCAATCAGATTCAGGTTGTTCAACAACAGGAATAATCTTTATGTTGCGATATTGCTCTGAAAGCGACTGCAATTCACCTAAATCATATAGGTGTTCTAATCTTCGTCCGCCCCAATAAAAGGTAATATCTCTGTCAGGATTTTCTTCTAATGCAGCATATAAAATTGCGCGGGTATAAGAAAATCCTGTTCCCCCGGCAATAAGGATTATTGGTTTTTTACTTCCCTCACGAAACCAAGCTTTACCATGAGGAATATCAATATTAATACTATTTTGCGCAAATATACGTTCCATTACCGCCATGGCATAAAGATTAAACTCTGACGCACCAATATGGAGCTCAATGAGTTTTTTTTCTGAAGGAATTGAAGCCAAAGAAAATGGGCGTTTATCACGCTCATCCATAATGACCATTAGATATTGACCGGCACGAAAGGAAAATTGACCTTCCGGTAATAAGCGAACGCGATAGACCGTATCAGTGATAGATTCAATAGAAACCACCTTACAACTTAATGTCGTCATTCACATCCTCTCATAATTTTAAAATATCCAATTCATGCCAAATTTCATCTATCCGTTTTTTTATTTTTTCTGTCATAACTATTGGACGACCCCACTCTCTTTGTGTTTCACCCGGCCATTTATTGGTTGCATCAAGACCCATTTTTGAACCTAAACCTGAAATAGGTGACGCAAAATCAAGATAATCGATCGGGGTATTTTCCATCATAACGGTATCACGTGCAGGATCCATCCTGGTTGTGATTGCCCAAATAACATCATTCCAGTCACGAGCATTAATATCTTCATCACAGACAATAACAAATTTTGTATACATAAATTGCCGTAAATAAGACCAAACTCCCATCATAATGCGCTTAGCATGCCCAGCATATTGTTTCTTGATAGTCACTACGGCAAGTCGATAAGAGCAACCCTCCGGGGGTAAATAAAAGTCAACAATTTCTGGAAACTGTTTTTGTAATATAGGGACTAAAACCTCATTTAACGCAGCACCTAAAATGGCAGGTTCATCAGGAGGACGACCGGTATAGGTTGAATGATAAATAGCATCACTACGTTGAGTTATATGAGTGACGGTAAAGACTGGAAATTTATCTACTTCATTATAATAGCCAGTATGATCTCCGTAAGGCCCTTCAGATGCAAATTCTTCAGGATCAATATAACCTTCTAGAATAATTTCTGCCCCTGCCGGCACTTCAAGCTCATTAGAAATACATTTTACCACTGATGAACGATGTCCGCGTAATAATCCAGCAAATGCATATTCGGAAAGTGTATCTGGAATAGGTGTCACCGCGGCTAGAATTGTGGCAGGATCAGCCCCTAAAGCCACCGCTACCGGAAAAGGTGTAGCTGGATATTTATCACACCACTCTTGAAAATCCAATGCTCCACCCCGATGAGATAACCAACGCATAATCAGCTTATTTTTAGTTAATAGTTGCTGTCGATAAATACCTAAATTTTGCCGCGCCTTAAAAGGTCCCTGAGTAACCGTTAATCCCCATGTAATTAATGGTGCAACATCTTCTGGCCAACAATGCATTATAGGTAGACGAAACAGATCAACATCTTCCCCTTGCCAAATCTGTTCTTGGCAGGCGGCCGACTTGAGTCTTTTAGTTGGCATATTAAGGATCTGTTTAAATTTTGGTAGTTTATTAATTAAATCAGTGAATCCTTTCGGGGGATCCGGCTCCTTAAGAAAAGCCAATAATTTGCCAACTTCATGCAATGCTTGGACATTTTCTTGTCCCATGCCCATCGCAACGCGTTCAACGGTACCAAACAAATTGCACAGCACTGGCATACTAAAAGCCTTAGGGTTTTCAAATAATAGTGCCGGCCCGCCCGCTCGCAGAGTTCTATCCGCTATTTCTGTCATTTCTAAATAAGGATCGACTTCACGGCTGATTCGCTTCAGCTCTTTTTTTTGTTCTAATAATGATATGAAATCTTTGAGATCACGGTATTTCATTATATATTTTCTACTTTTTAATTTGTTGGAACTTCATTATAAATTGTTCTATGCAGGTTACCAATAAAGGTTCAATTCGTTAAGATTAGTGAGTCTTTTCTGTAAACCTAGACACAGCGATAAGGAACCCATTTTTTTAATATTTTTGTATCATATTGTTCTGGAAAATGTTGGTTGTACTGAAAAATCTTAAATCCTTCATTTTTGCCACTAAAATAATGTAGTTCCTTATCTTTAATCTGTAAGCCACTGCCTTCACGTAAAGCTATAACAATCTCATCGGGATTAATGACACAGAACTCAGCAATACGATCATCTCGAGTTTCTCCCATATGTCCACTAATACGTGTATCAATATAATGCGGATTAATTTGTATTGGGAATAGCCCCAACGAGGGCATTACAACCGCATTAGAAACCGGCATATCATTGGTTGTTCTTATACTGGGCGTAGCGACATTACAGCCAGCACTCCAGCCAATATAGGGAATATTGCGTTCAAAAACAGCACGTTGTATAGCCACAATCAGTCCATTTTCATGCAGGCATTTATTCAACCACCAGGTATTGCCACCACTAACTAAAATGCATTCTGCTGATTCAATCGCTTTTACTGGCGACGCAAAATGTGCAATCGAAACCACTTCGATACCTAATGATTGACTAAGCTCCAATGCACGTTGATCATGATCACCGCGTAAAACAGCATAGGGGACTAATACTGCTTTGCGGATCTGTCGGCGTTGAAACATCTCTTGTAATCGTGTCGTAGCATAATTTAGCCATTGAGAACTGGTGGTTAGTCGACCATTACTGAGAAGAAATATATCCATCTATCCTTACCTTGTATTTTAATCATCATGTAAAACTATGTTACCCAAATTACAGAGAATTAACGCTGTTAGTTTTTACTACATAATAAGTTATAATTTGATATAGTAATAAAGTGTAATTTTATTTTTGAGCCATCACATGGAAAATTGGTATCTTATTTACTGTAAGCGTGGGCAAATAGAGTGAGCAATAAAAAATCTAAAAAGACAGCATGTTATCTGCTTAACGCCAGAAGCTCAAATAGAAAAAATGGTGCGCGGCAAGCGCATCACCGTCACAGAAGCATTATTTCCCAACTATCTTTTCGTAAAATTTGATCCTGAAGAGATCCATACCACAACGATACGCTCAACCAGAGGTGTTAGCCATTTTATTCGATTTGGTCTCTATCCTGTGATCGTACCAGATAATATTATTGATGAGTTCAAGTCCGCTTCTAAACCAGAAATTGTCGCAGCAAAGACACCGGTTTCAGGTGATACTGTTATTATTACTGAAGGTATTTTTGAAGGCCTAAAAGCAATTTTCTCCGAACCTGACGGTGAAAATCGTTCAGTTATTCTACTTAATATTCTCAACCAAAATATAGCTAAGCTAATAGATAATAAACAATTTAAGAAAAGTAATTAATTGTGATTAAGAAAATAGCATTTTATTCTATATTTTGATCGTAATTTTTATCATCAACCGTCTTGCGTCCCTTACCAACATAGAATCGTGATAACAACAAACCCAATTCAAATAATAAATACATTGGTACCGCCAATAGTGTCTGAGAAAACACATCTGGTGGAGTCAAAAACATACCTACAATAAAAGCACCGACAATAATATAAGGGCGCTTACGTTTTAAGGAATCTGGGGTTGTAACACCTGTCCAACAAAGTAGAATAATGGCAACAGGAACTTCAAAGGCCGCACCAAATGCCATGAAAAGTGTCATGACAAAGCTGAGATATTTGCTGATATCAGGAATGAAATTAACACTTTCTGGTGTAGTTTTTACAAAAAAACCAAATGCTAAAGGAAAAACAACAAAATAGGCAAAAAGCATCCCTAAGTAAAAGAGTACACTACTGGAAACCAGTAAAGGTAACATTAAGCGCCGCTCGTGCTTATAAAGTGCTGGCGCGATAAAAGCCCATAACTGATATAAGATAACTGGAATAGAAATAAATACTGCCACCATAAACGTAAGTTTAATCGGAGTAAAAAAAGTTGATGCCACATCGGTTGCACTCATGCGAGAACCAACCGGCAGCTGCTCAATCAACGGTGCCGCAACCAAATGATAAATATCATTGGAAAAATAGACTAGGGCAAGAAAAACCACTGCAACAGTAAATAAGCTATAAAGAATACGTCTACGTAATTCAATTAAATGGCTAATAAGTGGTTGTGGATCATCAATAGACATAGACTAATTTTCACCGTTAGTTTGATCAGAATGCTTTTTTACTTTCTCGGCAGGGGATTGCGGTGCTTTTTTATTTTTAGTAGGACGACCTGACTCGGTTACCAACTGCTCAGTCTGTGCTGGTTTGTGCTGTTTATGGGCGGTTATAGGTATTTCTTCATCTATTTTAGCTGTGCTATTTTCAGCCAGATCACTGGTAAATGCTTTTACTTTTGCCAATTCTTCTTCGATACGACTGTTCGATGATTGATAATTTTTCTTTAGTAACTCGGTCGATTCGCGCAATTCTTCCATTGATTGCTTAAGTTCCGGCGAAAGGGTTTGTAATTGTGCTTTTTCTTCTGCCTTCTTCAATGTTTCCTGCAATTCTTGCAATTTTAATTCTTGTGACAGCTCATGTTGAACGTTAGCTGCCAATGAGCGCAATGCACGTATCCAACCAGCAACCGTTTTAACGGCTATTGGCAAACGCTCTGGACCAAGAACTACCAGGCCAATAATCATAACCAATAGCAGTTCACTAAAACCAATATCAAGCACGCTTCATACCTACTGTTTATTTTTTTTATTTTCAGCCGTTTCTTTTGTCTGACTTATGGTTGTTTTCTCAGTAAGATTTTTCGCTTCAAAGTCAGCATCAGCCTGTTGTTTTTCTGCTTTTTTACTATCATCAGTTTTACTGTGATCATCACTCATCGCTTTTTTGAAGTTTTTCAATGACTCCCCCAAATCTGAGCCAAGTGAGCGTAACTTCTTAGTACCGAAAATTAAAACAACCAGTAAAGCAATAATAAGAAGCTGACCGGGACTACCAAATGTAGCCATAGCTATTGTTGTTCCCATTGATATATACCTCTACGAAATTAGGTTCAACTATGTATGATTCCATTATATACAACTAATTTTATGTAAGATACCTACAGATCCTAAGATAAATTTGTTTAAAGACAAACTTTAGCCAATTTTACCTGTTCGATACCATCCCACACCCCATGAAATTATACCGAAAAAGATAAACCCAATAGCAGCAATTTTTGCATCGAAAATCTGCAATAAAGTACCACATAACAAGCAAGTCGCGCCAATTCCTAGTAAATATTGGCCTTGTCTTTGCTTTACTTGCTGCCCTTGTAACTGGACAGCGAATTTATCAATACTATCTTGTAAATATTTATATTGCTTAAGTGCTCCATAAATAAGATCGGGAATTTCTGGCATTTTTTCTGCCCAATAGGGTGCTTTTTCCTTAAATGCACTAATAATCGCCGCGAACCCCATTTGCCGATGTAGCCAATCTTCAAGAAAAGGTTTAGCTGTCTTCCACAAATCTAGTTGTGGATAAAGCTGCCTTCCCAAACCTTCAATATAGAGCAAGGTTTTTTGCAGTAACACCAATTGTGGCTGAACTTCCATATTAAAACGACGCGCAGTATTGAATAAATTGAATAAAACATGACCAAAAGAAATTTCTGCTAGGGGTTTCTCAAAAATTGGCTCACACACGGTTCGAATGGCAAATTCAAAATCTTCAACATTTGTATCGGCTGGTACCCAGCCCGAATCGACATGTAATTCAGCTACCTTACGGTAGTCACGATTAAAAAAGGCAATAAAATTCTCTGCCAAATAACGTTTATCTTCTTTATTTAATGAACCGACGATACCACAATCAATACCGATATATTGTGGATCTTGAGGATGCTCTCGACTAATAAATATATTACCAGGATGCATATCAGCATGAAAAAAGCTATCGCGAAAAACTTGGGTAAAAAAGACTTTTACCCCACGCTCAGCTAATAACTTCATATTAATTCCTTGCTTCTTTAACGCGTCAATATCAGAAACAGGAATACCATAGATACGCTCCATAACCATCACATTCTCCCGACAGTAGTCTGAATAGACTTCGGGAATATAAAGCATGGAACTATTTTCAAAATTACGTCTTAATTGGATTGTATTTGCCGCCTCACGCAACAAATTTAATTCATCAATTAATGTTTTTTCATACTCTCGAACAACTTCCCGCGGGCGTAAACGACGTCCATCTGGTAACAGTGGGATCCAATTAGCCAGCCGATACATCAAGCCTATATCGGCTTTAATAATAGGCAGTATATCTGGGCGAATAACTTTAATTACGATTTGTTTATTATTTTGTTTTAATTTTGCCGTATGTACTTGGGCAATTGAGGCCGAGGCTAAGGGCACCTCATCAAAATCATCGAACCAGGTTTCAAGAGAGCCACCTAATGACTGTTCAATGTGTTGACGCGCCAATTGGCCATCAAAACTAGCAACTTTATCTTGCAATAATGCTAACTGGTCAGAAATTATAGTGGGAAATAGATCGCGACGAGTAGAGAGCATCTGACCAAATTTAATCCAAACCGGACCTAAATCTTGTAAAGCTAAACGTAAACGTTCACCAAGGGCTTTGTCTTTATGCTTATTTGATAACCAAAATAGACAATGGCGACCAATCCTTAATGGTAAAGTAAATTTAATTTTGGGAATGAGTTCATCTAAACCATAATTTAGAAATACTCGAACGATAAAATAGAGCCGTTTAATTTCTCCCGGTCTCATATTTTTCCTCCAATTTAGCCAAACGCTGTTCCAGTTTTGCAATATCCGCTGCCACCTTCTCAACCTTATCAGCAAAACTTAGCACTTCTAATGTATTAGGAGACATTCGCCATTCTTCCACCAATACATCTTTAAAATGATTTTTTTGTTGATTTAACAACTCATTTATTCCAATTAAACTTTTTTTAATCCAACGGCTCATCCCTTCGGCAACAACATCACCAACATAAGGAGCAAGATAATGAGCGGGATCCCATTGCGCAGCATCAAGTAAAGCTGACCAATGCTGCACAATTTGCATATCCCCTTCGATAACAATCCTGCCATCTTTGATCAACGTTGAAAGTTGTTGTTTATCTTTAAGCTGCACTAGCGTTGCTAATGCAGTTTTTATCACACAATCTGCCGGTGTAGGCCACTGATTTACGACATCAACTCGTTGCTCGGAGAAGACAAGTACTAATGGTTGAGATAATTCTTTTAAATTAATCTCCAGCACTTTGCCAACTAACCTTACTCTGGCTGATTTCAACGCCACTTCCTGATAGAAAAATTTATTCAACATAGGCTGTAAAAGGGAAGCTGCTGCAGCATGTAATACAGGTACTGTTGAATCGCTTTTCATTGACGAGGTAGCCATTTTAAAATTTGAACCCTCTATGTAGGGCAACAATTCCACCCGTCATATTGGTATAGGAAACTTGTTCAAAACCAACTAACTCCATCATTGTTTTTAACGTGTCCTGATCCGGATGCATGCGAATAGATTCAGCTAAATAGCGATAGCTATCGGCATCATTGACTATCATTTGACCAACGCGCGGCAAAATATGAAAAGAGTAAGCATCATAAGCTTTAGTTAATACTGGTAAAATGGGTTTTGAAAACTCTAATACCAATAAACGACCACCAAGTTTTAACACCCTAAACATTGATTTTAGTGCTTTATCTTTATCAGTAACATTTCGCAGACCAAAAGAAATGCTAATACAATCGAAGTAGTTATCAGGAAAAGGCAGCTCTTCAGCATTAGCCTGGACATAATTAACATTACCAATAATACCACGATCGCGGAGCTTTTCGCGCCCCATTTTCAGCATCGAATCATTGATATCAGCCAGAACAACCTCGCCTTTTTCGCCAACTATTTTGGCAAATTTAGCTGTCAAGTCGCCAGTGCCACCCGCCAGATCTAAAATAGTTTGCCCGCGGCGCGCGCCACTGGCTTCTATCGTAAAACGTTTCCAGATTCGATGGATCCCTAATGACATAAGATCGTTCATAAGATCATATTTCGCGGCCACCGAATGAAAAACAGCAGCAACCAAATTCGCTTTTTCATCCTTGGCTACTTTACGAAAGCCAAAATCAGTGGTTTCTTTAATTGGATCTACCATATTTACGCTCATTTAATCATTAAAATAATCGAAAGTGCAATCATGTTTATCGCAAGATCTTATTTATGATCTACCGATTTTTTTTAATTATGATTTAGCGGTCTGTTTGCTAAATTCAGTATCAATCGGTCGTTTCACTTCTATTCCCAATTCTTTTAAACTTTCCGCCTGACTAATCAAATTACCTTTTCCTTCCGCTAATTTTTTGATTGCCGATTGATAATTCAGCTGGGCTTTGCTCAAACTCTGACCTAAAACCTGGATATCATCAACAAATAACCGCATTTTGTCATACATTCTAGCAGCACGCTCGGCAATAACTTGTGCATTTTGACTCTGGCGTTCATAGCGCCACAAATTATTAATAGTACGTACTGCCACCAATAACGTTGATGGGCAAACGAGTAAAATGTTATTTCGCAATCCTTCGTCAATAAGTTCAGGCGCTTCACGTAAAGCAATCAAATAAGCCGGTTCGAGTGGAATAAACATTAGTACGTAATCTAGCGATCTTAATCCATTTAATTGATGATAATCTTTTCGTCCAAGCTCTTTAATATGGTTACGTACAGAATTAACATGCCCCCGCAATGCCGTAGCTCGTTGCTGCTCATCTTCACTATTAAAATAGTGCTCATAAGCTGTCAGTGACATTTTAGCGTCGATTACAACATCTTTACCTTGGGGTAGACGAATAATCACATCCGGCTGATAACGACTATTGGAGGTATTGATACTGACTTGAGTTTCAAATTCATGCCCCTGCCTTAGCCCAGAAGCCTCCAATATGCGAGAAAGAATTGTTTCACCCCAATTGCCCTGAATTTTAGTATCCCCTTTTAGTGCTTTAGTCAAATTAATCGTTTCTTTTGCCATCTCTGCATTTAACTGCTGAAGCTGACGAATTTCATGCGCTAGGGTATGACGCTCACGCGCTTCCTGACTAAAACTCTCATGTACCTGACGGCGAAAACCGTCCAATTGTTCACGGAAAGGTGTTAATAATGCAATTAAACTTTGACGGTTCTGCTCAGAAGCGCGACGCTCGTTTTGTTCAAAAATACGATTGGCTAAATTCTCAAATTGAACATTTAACCGCTGCTCACTATTTAGTAATAGCCGCTGTTTCTCTTCAAAAGCCAGCCGTGTCTCTTCAAGCCGTGTCATCACTTCACGTAGTTCAACTTCTTGATTACGATTAATTTCCCTTTGTGACCTTAATTCTTGGTCACGGTGCTCACACTCAATTTTCCAATATTCGAGATGAGCAATTTTCTCCTCATAGCTAGCCTGAATACTATAAAAGTCGCGCAATTCCGACTCTTTTTTATTCATCTTTTGCGCAATAACTAGCCAGATTAAACTACCACCAAAGAGTGTGCCGGTAAGAAATCCAATAATTGCATATAATAACTGAATATCCACCTAGGTTTCCTTAAAATAGTCTTTATTTTATAAAGTAACTTAGTGGCATACTGTATAAATGTCCAGAATAAAATTTGCTTACCTTGGTCAACAAACAGCACGAGACTGAAATTTAACGACTGCTTTACCCCATCCACTGTGCAAGCCAAGATAAACCAAATGCCCCTGGCGTTAAAATAGCAAATGCCCAGATCATGGCAGAAAGTAAATTAGCCAGCTGAAAATAATGTTTAGGCATAGCACAAATCCCTGCTACTAAGGGAATAATCGCCCTTAAGGGGCCCAAAAAACGGCCAAGAAAAACACTCCATACTCCCCAACGGTCAAAAAAACGATGCCCCCGATCAAGCACTTGAGGACGACGAGAAATTGGCCACATATGGCGTACACGGTTCTTATAATGAAAACCAAACCAATAAGACAACCAATCACCCAAAAAAGCACCACTTGCGGCAGCTAACCATATTGGTAAAAAAGCGAGCCCATTATCACCAATTAATGCGCCTAAACCAAGCAAAATTACTGTGGCAGGTAATAATAAGGAAATAAAGGCTAACGATTCGCCAAAAGCTAATATAAAAACAATAAAGATAGCTAATATTTGATGATTGCGAGCAAATTCGGTAATAACATTAATAATTTCAGACCATGTCAACTTATTATTCCTATTACAGTTAAATTTTCGTTATGATGTCGTCAGTCATGTAAATTATTGTCAGTTTAAAATATATAATACGATAAGTTCAACTTATAAAATGATAAATTTAAGTTATTTAATTTTATGCTATTATCGGGCAGATAACATTAATTGGTTTACTAAAAAAACGAAATAAGAAAATTAGCCGTTAATTGATCAAAATAGAGATTATTGAATACCTTCGATAATAAAAAATAAAACGAGCATTACTTAAGGCAAATAAAAAACCGCGATTAAATAAAAAGATATAATAAAATAAATTTATCGCTATTTTATCAAACTGACAAACAGTTATACCCGTTTTATCGAATAAAGTAGCCAAGCATGGAGCATTTATTAATTCAATAACCGGCGAGCCGCATCAACAACAATTCCTAAAACATTCCCTTCAGTTTGGCGTAATAATGTTTCATCTGGTGTTTCTTGTTGGGTACGGTTAACAATCACACCGGCTATCATACCTGCTGATAATTCCTGGCTAGAACACATTGTCAGTAAGGTGGCTGATTCCATTTCATAATTAATCACTCCCATCTTTTGCCATTCTTCCATCGATCCGCGAAAACGACGAACAACCCGACCACTATAAGTATCGTAACGCTCCTGGCCAGGATAAAAGGTATCCGAAGAAGCAGTAATACCAACATGGGTTGTGATCCCAGCTGCTTTAGCAGCTTCATATAACGCATTGGTACAACTAAAATCAGCTACTGCAGGATATTCTAAAGGCGCAAAATGTAAGCTGGCTCCATCTAGACGTACCGCGCCAGTGGTAATTAGTACATCACCGATATTGATATTTTTTTGTATGGCGCCGGTAGTGCCAATACGAAGAAAAGTACGTATTCCTAATTGTGCCAATTCTTCAACAGCAATAGAAGTAGAAGGGCCGCCTATGCCGGTCGAACAAATAATAATTGGTTTACCATTAAGTTCAGCTCGCCAGGAAGTAAATTCACGTAATGAAGCCAGATATACCGGGTTATCCATTAATTTGGCAATTTTTTCTACCCGATTTGGATCGCCGGGCACAATCGCAATTGTTGCACCTTGTAGATCATTTTTAGTTAGTCCCAAATGAAAAACAGCAGACATAATTACACCATATTGTTTTTTTTAATTTATTTAATCCATTAATCTAATAATAAAATGATCACTTTTTAATGATAGGGATCATTTAAAACAAAAATGAAAAGCTGCTTTTGCACAAAAATATGATCAAATTATTTATCCTAATTTGATCATATCGTATTTTTAATAAATAAAAATCACTTGATTAATTAAAAGGATCCGGTAAATCTTTTTAGGCTTTTATTGTATTTTTAGCTTATCACTCACTATTATTAACGTACGACTAGCAAAAATTTTAATAATTTCTAACCTTGTTGAATTTAAAGGTTGGAAGATACGAATCGTTTAACCAATTTTTATGTACAAGGGGTTATCATGGGATTTTTAGATCAACTTACCAGTATGGTTGGTGGTGAAAAATTTAATCAATATAAAAATATTTTAAGCTGGATTGAAACACAAGGTGGCATACGTGGTTTAATTGATAAATTTGAACAACAAGGATTTGGTGGAATTATTCAATCCTGGATAGGCTCAGGTGAAAATTTACCCGTAAGTATGGAGCAAATTAGCTCAATATTTGGCGCAAGTAATATTTCTGGCCTAGCCAGTAAAGTCGGTTTAAATTCAGAACAAACTTCTGCCTTAATTGCAGAGTACTTGCCTAAATTAGTTAATACCGCAACCCCAGATGGCAAAATACCAGAAAAATTAGATTTAACGTCGATTGGTATGAAATTACTTAAAGATAAATTTTTTGGTGGTTAATCATCATTGCCCATCGCTGTTAAGATGGGCATATTTCGTTTAAGCTACTGGTGCCAATTTCTTCCTGGCTGAATCCAAACGTTGGCGCTCAATCTACCTTGCGCAAAGTCGATCGATTGAGCCAATGTCGATGTACCCAAAGTGATAACAATAGTAAACTGCTACCTAAAATAAAGCTAAGCCAATCGGGATGCTGCTGCCAAACAACAAAATTGACCAATAATCCCGCTGGCACCAACATATTATTCATAATGGCCAACGTGCCAGCATCTACCTGTGTCGCGCCATAATTCCACATAAAATAACCAATACCGGAAGCACCCACTCCCAACCAAATTAAAACGCCCCACTGTATTTTTGTCATGGGTAATTTACTTACATCACCAAATATCATCCAACCGAGTAATGCCACCGTACAGGCGCCGATATAGAACCATGAAAAGGCTAGCCGCTGTGGGATTGGATAAACTTCCATCATTCTTTTGTAACCAACTTGGCCAATCGCAAAGGAGATATTCGCCAACTGGACATAAAGCAAACCTAACCAAAAAGATCCACTCAAATGATCATAGCGAATGATAGCGGCACCAATCACCGCCAACATTGCACTAAACAAATATCCCCAGCGTAAATGCTGCCTTTCCAATAGATCATAAAATAACGTTATATAAAGCGGCGTTAACACGGTAAAGAGTAAAAATTCGACTACAGTAAGATAGTTATATGCTTGGAAAACAAATAAATACATAATGCCTAACTGAAAAGCACCCACTAGCATATAAAGTAAAATAATTTTCAACGACAACCCACGCCAGCGTAGAAAAGGTAAAAAAACCACCGCCGCCAGCGCAACACGAACTAAAACGGCAAACCAACTATCAACCTGACCGGCTATATATTCACCGATTAAACTAAAAGACGCTGCCCATAGCAGCGTCGTAATAACTAGCAATCCCATAGTTTGTCTCTTGGTAGATTAATGTTCTTTATCAATCAATAAAGCTTCCATCAAATCAAGATCTAATAATAGCGTTCGCATGGTTTCATTGCTGATTTCTTTCGTTGCACGTAAGTGATATAACTCTGCCCGCTCGGCGCGTAATGCCGTTAAACGAAAACGACGCTCTAAATCTTCTATTAGTAAATTATGCTCCATCTCATCCTGGCCCGCGGTTCGACGGCGTAGATAGCCAGTAACGCGAGAAGCAACTTCACTAATAACTTCAGGATCTAGCGCTTCTTGAGCATCGGCGGAAAGGCGCTCTTCCATTTTATTTAAGCTCACAATAGCCACTTCTGCCATCGCCGCTTTTGCCATCCGCATCTCATTAATATCTGCCAGTTTGTCACCCACTTTAAAATTATGCAGTAAAAGCGGCAGAGCAAGCACGCCAATAAAAATCGATAGCATGATCACCCCTGCTGCAATAAAAACTAACTGATAACGAGCAGGGAAAGGGGTACCATCGGTCAGAAATGACGGTATGGAAAGAACACCTGCCAAGGTGATCGCACCACGTACTCCAGCAAATGAAGCTAACCACAATTCACGATAGGTATAAGAAGCAAATTGTAACGGCCGTTTTTTTAATAGCAGCCGACTGAAACGCTTCATCAACCATAACCAACTAAACCTTAACAATAATAAAGCAGTATAAATAATGAAAACGGCAACAAATAACATCCATGTTTCTACACTGGGATCAAGTTCAGCTTGAATAACAGAGGTTTCCCATATACCGGGTAACTGTAAGCCAAGCATGATAAAAACTAAGCCATTAAAAACAAACTCCAGCATCGACCAGACATTATCCGATCTTAACCGCATCGCTAGTGGTGCATTGCGAATAACACCGGCTTTACTGATTGTCATACCCGAAGCTACGGCTGATAAAATACCGGAAAAACCAATATGCTCAGCGATAAGATATGCGGCAAAAGGTAATAGTAACATTAAGATCATCTGGGTTGCCGGATCATCACCACTCCAGCGACTCATAATGCGTAGTGATTTGCTATAAATCCAAGTCACTGCAATACCGATCAACAAACCGCCCACCGCTACTTTAAAAAATTCAAGGGTGACACCAGACACAGTAAAGATCATGGTTCCCATCGCAATGGCGACAGCAAATTTGAGTGCCACCAAGCCGGAAGCATCATTCATCAGTGCTTCCCCCTCTAACACACTCATCATCCGCTTCGGTATTCGACCTCTACCCACAATCGAGGAGAGTGCCACCGCATCAGTTGGCGAAAGAACAGCTGCCAAAGCAAAAGCCGCAATAAGCGGGATGCTAGGTAACAACCAATAGATCACATAACCGATTCCAACGACTGTTACTAAAACTAATCCTAATACCAAGATAAAAATTTCACGTCCATTTTGAAAAAATTCACGCGTTGGGGTTTTCCAACCATCAACAAATAATAACGGCGGGATCAACAAAACAAGAAAAAGCTCTGGATCAAAATCAACATGCAAACCAAAATGCGGCCATGCTAACAATGCGCCTATCGCAATTTGCATAATCGGCAGCGGTATACGAAACGGAATAACTTTTGTAATGACGCCTGATACTGAAACCATCAAAATCAAAATGAGGATGGTAAAAAATATTTCCATATTATCCTTACTGATAAGTCTGAGTTATAAGCCGAGCAAAGTATTATTATGCTTAACAGATATTAATAGAAAATAAGACTATGCTATCAAAAAAGAACTAGCCCACCGCAAAACTCCTACATTTCGCCATATTCTATCCTTAACAACAAACTATCATTGGCAATATTTTTGACTTTAAGATTAATCGTATTAGTGAACTTTATGTTCCATTTCACTTAGAAATTAACATCAACGTCTATAAACTTAAATAGCTAAACCACTAATGTAAAAAGCGACTAATATTATTGCGATCAGAACGGTACCAATATTTAATTTACGCCACTCGCCGGCACAAACACGGCCAATTACTAAGCCGGCAAAGCCAATCATGATGCCAGTAACAATATTGCAAGTTAAAACAATGAATACTGCACAAAGTAAACCAGCGACAGCATCAATAAAGTCATTAAAATCCAGTTGGGCAACATTACTCAGCATTAATAAACCGACATACATCAATGCTGGGGCTGTCGCATAAGACGGCACTAAATAAGATAAGGGGGATAAAAATAAAATTAACAAAAACAGCAAGCCAACCACTACCGCCGTTAATCCGGTTTTACCACCATCAATAATTTGACCATTTTTGTCCAACAAATTAGCTTGACCGGCTACCGCACGGATTGTCCCAGTGGCATCAAAAATAGCTGTCATAACTAGTGCAAATAAACTTGGTAAAACAACTGGCTGTAATGCACCAACAATATCCATACTAAACAATAACGATAAACCGTCTTCACCCAAGGTTGGCAATTTAAACAAACCTTGATATTTCACTTGTGGATCAAAAATTAAGCCAATAATAGAAATCGCAATGATCACGATTAATACCCCGCCCGGCGTTTTTCTTTTTTCCAAACCAAAGATGACAGCCAAACCAATCAGCGACATAATGACAGGAAAAGAAGTAAATTGCCCAAGCGCAACCGGCAAACCAGCCTGCTCAATTTTTTACTACCAAACCAATACCATTAGCGGCTATCAATAGCAAAAACAATCCGATACCAATGCCTGTACCTTGAGCAATCCCCTTTGGCATACTACGTAGAATAAAGCTACGAACACCGGTAATGGAAATAAAAGTAAATAAACATCCCATCAAAAAAACGGCACCTAAAGCAACAGGAATGCTCACCTGCTGACTAAGAACCAGGCTAAATGCGGTAAATGCGGTTAATGAAATAGCACAACCGATGGCCATCGGTAAATTAGCCCATAAGCCCATTAATAATGAGCCAAATCCTGCTACCAGGCAGGTAGCAATAAAAATTGCCGTGGGTGGAAAACCCGCTTGACCGAGCATACCTGGCACTACAATAACAGAGTAGACCATGGCTAAAAATGTGGTCAGCCCCGCAATAATCTCGCGACGAATTGTCGAGCCTCGTTGCTGTATCTTAAAAAAATGATTTAGTTTGCAATTCGAAGGAGTTTGCCTAACAGACATGTTGATCCTCTGTTTAGAAATTCAAGGTAACTTTTAGCTATAGAAGAAAACGATTGCGTCAAAAAAATAAACTATTCCAATTATACGCAATCGTTTGGCTTCATAAAAAGAAAAAAGAAATTTTAAAGATGCAATTATCTGGTGATCCTAAGGAAATAATCAAGGATTTTTCACTATAAAAATGATTATCATCATTTTATCGTTATGAAAAAAAAGGAAATTTTTCTATTTATTTTTATGTTATGCTAGCCAAAAGTAGCACTCTATCACTCGATAAAATAATGATATCATTTTGCCAGGCAAATAAATTCCCCCATAAACTGATTGTTTGATCTGATAATTTCTGTCAAATATTAATTAAATGTAAAATATTTATTTTTATTGCCTACATGAGTAAGCGTTGCCATTTTTAAACCAACAATGTTATTAACATTTATGCTAATATAATTTATTAATGATTATTATATTATGTAAACCATTTTAGTATGTTATAACCATAAGTCATTGCTGGACTTAATGACAACAATATTTATCTTAATTAAACTAATCTAATTTCATGGCAATAATAAATAACAACCCTTTATCTAAAGCAGATATAAAAACGCTATTCGGTTTCTTACTGTTTCTGTTGATTTACCTGCTGCCTGGTATCTTTGGACACAATCCCTGGAAACAAGATGAAAATTATAGTTTTGGTATTATACAAACCATGTATGAAACAGATAATTGGCTGATCCCAACTAACGCTGGCCAACCGTTCATGGAAAAACCCCCGCTCTATTATTGGGTTGCAACCATGGGTGTCCATCTTTTTTCCGCTTGGTTACCGATGCATGATGCAGCCAGAACTGCCACGTTATTTTTTTCTGCTTTGAGCTTATCTTTTTTTGTTTTTTTAGCCCGTCGTTTCTTCTCTGCAGATAGCTTTTCTGATCATCGCATCTGGATAGCACTAGCGCTATTCGCATCAGCGCCGGGTATATTACGCCATAGCCACGATATGTTTACCGATACCGCATTGATCGCAGGAACTATTATTGGTTTATATGGCTTATTAGGTCTCATTAAACAGGAAAACAATCTCTTTTCCACCGTTTGGTTAACGGCCGGTACCGTCATTACTATGCTCTCAAAGGGCGTTTTTGTTCCCGGCTTAATTTGGATCTGTTTAATTCTAGCGCCAATTTGTTTAAAAACTTGTCGCAATAAATGCTATTACTCTCTGGCAATTATTGCTGGGCTGCTATCTTTATGTTTAATTTTACCCTGGCCAATTTTGCTTTTTCGTGATAACCCTGAACTGTTTAAAGTTTGGTTTTGGGATAATAATATTGGCCGTTTTTTGGGTTTTTCAGTTGAATATTTAGGTGCAAAAGCAAAAGTTTTCCGTATTCCTGAAGCAATACTTCTTTTTGCCCTACCATCAGGCATCTTAGCTTTTATTTTTATCTTAAAACAACCAATAAAAAATCTTACCGACAATAGGTTTTTTTTACCGACTTGCTTTGTATTATTAGGCGTTATTTTATTACAAATTTCAGCCTCGGGTCGCGCGTTATATTTATTACCTTTTATTGCACCGATGGCATTATTGGCGACCCACTGTTTTTGTCTATTACCCTCACTAATATATAAAATTGGTTATTACTTTAGTCTAATTTTGTTTTCCCTACTTATCCCGTTAATATGGATTGGCTATGGGTTATCTTTATCCGCTGAACACCATCAATTACTAGCAATCTTTCGTCAATGGTTGCCAAGCGGCTATCAGCCTCACTTTTCTTGGTTAGCCTTTTTATTTGCGTTAGCTATCACGTTAATCTGGCTATTTAAAAAACGTTTTTTAGCCAACCAACTAGCTTTAAAAGCGGCTCAAATATGGTGTTTAGGACTGACTGTTATCTGGGGATTAGTCTTTTCCCTCTTTATTGGCTGGATAGATTATGCAAAAGGTTATCAAAATGTGTTTGCCGATCTAAAACAGCATATTGCCAGCGAATATCTCCCTACCGACTGTATGGTCTCCCATGAAGTGGGTGAATCAGAAGCGCCAATGCTTTATTACTACACCGGAATTTTACATCAATCACAATATTACTACGAAACTCCGCCTAATTGCCGTTGGCTGCTTGATCTTTCCAAACAGGTTAGAGAACCGCCACCAGGCATGGAAATATTCTGGATCGGCCACCGCCCCGATGAAACAGAAGAGAATTTGGTGTTATATAAAAAGATCGAGCGTTAACTACGCCAGTAATGGTGATAATGGAGAACCGCTATGGATTAATAGCGGTTTTTGGTTGTTGTTGCGTCACACAATGAATACCACCGCCGCCGATAGCGATGGTATCAATATTAACACTGACAATGTTACGCTTGGGAAAACAGTCTGTTAATATTTCTATAGCGGCTTTATCTGCCTTTTGATCACCAAATTCTGGCATTATCACTGCCTGTTGACAGAGATAATAATTAACATAACTGGCAGCAAATTCAGGATAACGCTGACGGTTAACTCTGACATTTTGCGGCGTATTTAATATAGTTATATTTTTAATTTTATTCATCGCTATTAAGCGATCTTGATGCTCTCTGGTAACTCGATAATCAAAAGAATAAGTATCGTTTTCCAAACTAATAATAATACCGTTATCATCAATAAAACGAGCATAAAAATCGATATAGCCATCGGTAATATCATAACCTTTAATACCTTTTAACCAAATAATCTCCGTCAATCCTAAATAGGTTTTTAATTTTTCTTCTATTTGCTGGCGCGTGCAATTAGGATTACGAGCACTATTTAAGATAGAGCTTTCGGTAAATATCCCGACTCCTGAACCATTAACTTCAATACTGCCACCTTCAATGTTAATATTTGCTTTAATTAGTTGGCTGTTTGTATAGTCCGCCATAATTTTTGCTACATGACGATCAAAATTATGCCGCTGTTTATTGCCCCAACCATTAAAATTAAAATCGATAGCCACCAGTTGCCCCGAGCTTTTATCCAACACAAAATTAGCACCGCTATCCCTGATCCAAATATCGTTAAGTGGCACTTCCACATAGTTCACCGAACTACCAAGTAAATTCCAAGCAACGGGATAATTTTCAGGCGTAACCAACAAATTAACCGGTTCAAATTGTGCAATCGCTAAGGCAATATCGGCTAAATTTTGCTGTAGGCTAGCAATTAAGTGTTTTGGCCAAATGGTTGCAGACATACCAAATGCCATCCAGGTGCAAGTATGTGCCTGCGATTCGTGCGGAAAGTAATACATTTTGTCCTATCCCACTAAAATAATTTAACAAACAACTAAATAATCAAAATTCACCGTTGTTTAACACTAATCGGTGAAAAGCCCTTTATTTCTAGTTTAAAAATAGATAGATTAATCAGTCTAAAAATTATTGTCTACTGTTTTGGAGATCAATATGGCTGACCAAACGGAAAAACAACGTGCTAAGAAAAAACAGATCATTACCGCCGCCATTCACTGTTTTGTTCAAAAAGGGTTTCATGCCACTTCAACAGCGGAAATATGCAAAGCCGCTGGCATGAGTCCCGGAAATTTATTCCATTACTATCCAACTAAAAATGCCATTATTGAAGCTATTGCTTTACAAGATCAGGCCGATTTAGCCATGCTACTACAGATAGAACAGACCAACGGTTCGGCCATTGAAACTGTTATTACTATGATGACCAGGCTATTACAACTTTATAATGAGCCAACCTATGCCCGCTTAAGTCTGGAAATTATTGCCGAAGCCAGTAGAAACCCAGTAATTAATAGCACTTTTATTGAAAATGAAAAAATTGTCAGACAACAACTGGTTGATGTTCTAAAGCATGGCGTCAGTAATAGCGAAATTGATCCAAAATTATCGATTGAAAATACCGCTTCCTGGTTAATGACCATCGCTGACGGTGCAATCGGACGTGATCTTATGGAGCCAGAGTTTGATTTGGCCAATCGTTTAGAGTCATTTATCTATATGATCAAGAAGATATTGATGCCAATTAAGTAGGGGTTAATAGGATAATCAGTGTGTTGGTTAAAACCTAATAATGAAGTGTTAAAAAATAAACCAGATTGATAAGATCAAATGGCAGCCGAGGTTCTAAGTGACATATGTTGTGAAACCGGAGAAAATAGCAAGCTATCCGTTGTGGGCCAAAATGATAGTTGTACGCAAGTAAATAACGAGTCCTTCAATATATTTTTGCAACTCTTCCTGTCGGTTTTTCAGGGCAAGGTTTATGTTGCTTAAGCCTTTCTCGTCTTCTCGTTCGTAAGCTCTTTTCCCCGTGTAATAGGTCTCTCTACTTATCCCAAAATAGCAACAAGTTTGAGCAACGTTTTTGCTCTCACGAGCATGATTTAAGATCTTTGTTTTAGGCGCAATATCTGGTTTAGTTTTAATATTCATCATATCTTACCTCAGGCTACAATTAGAAAAAACTCATTGTCAACCGAAGTCCAGACTTTCATATTTTAGCTGAGTGTGCACATGAGCGTATGTCGAAGATTTATCTGTATTGATAACGCGTGGGAGCTGCCACTATAGGCGCACAACGCTGAACCCTGCGATAGAGGGGCTGGCCAACATGCGCGTCGTGTTCGGCCAGCATCGCTTGCAGCTCACGATAACTAATGCCGTATTTGCAGTACCAGCTACTACCGACAGGATAATGTCGCAGGCAATGTATCGGCCTTTAAAAACATTCATGTTGTACACCCTTGATTAAATCGTCAGGAAAGATTAGCCGCAATCCGACCTGATCTTTGCAACAGTGACCATGCAATCAACATTTATTTTGCTTTATAAATCCATACTAGCTTGTTAATCCACAATGAACTTCTTTTGCTAATAATAGTGCTGATTTTGTCAAGTAACAGAGAGAAAGATTATTAAGTTTGATGAGTTTTATTCATCCAAAAATGACAAAATAATGAATTATAAAAGGTGATAATAATAAACAGAATAGAATAGAATAGAATAGATAAAAGCTTACTTATATCATGATGTATATCAGCCCAAACTACTAAATTTTAATTATCGCGGCATAAGGCGGGTGGGTAGATGACATCATGATTTGTCACAGGCTCAAATGTAAAAATTAATGTAATAGAATCAATCTGTTGAATAATAAATCAGGAAAAATTATCTCATCATGTTACATTTTGGTTTTTTATGTAAATTAATTTATGGTGTTTACGTTAACTTTTGGTAAAAAATAGAAGGAATATTTAATGACATTTAATTCCAAGAACAGTGATACTAATACGCCTATCAGCCAGTCATATGGCAAAAAAGAATATAAAACACTCGGTGGCGATGGAAACGATATCCTATGTGGTAGAGAAGAAGAAATCAATTATTTAAGTGGCGGTAAAGGGGACGATACAATATATGGTGGCAACAAATTTGATGTCATAGCAGGTGGTGATGGCAACGATAAAATATATAGTTACGGGGGAAAGGACACCCTGATTGGTGGCAAAGGAAAAGATCTTTTTATATATCAATCAATCAATGATTCATTATATTCTTCACCAGATACTATAATGGATTTTGAGACTGGTCGCGATAAAATCGATATTTCTGCCCTTAGCAAAATTAATGGTAATACTATCGAAATTAAACAAGTCAATTGTTTTTCTCAACATAAAAATGAATTGATCGTTCATTGTAATTATAATGAATCCCAAAATTTAACTTCATCATACTTAATGCTTGATCATGATGGAGATGGACAAGCAGACTTTCAAATCAATGCCTTCGGGATAATCAATCCTGAAACGGATCTCATACTATTTTAAATAGCACTGTTGCAAAGATCAGGTCGGATTGCGGCTAATCTTTCCTGACGATTTAATCAAGGGTGTACAACATGAATGTTTTTAAAGGCCGATCACTTTGCCTGCGACATTATTCTGTCGGTAGTAGCTGATACTGCAAATACGGCATTAGTTATCGTGAGCTGCAAGCGATGCCGGCCGAATACGGCGTGCATGTTGGCCACCCCCTCTATCGCAGGGTTCAGCGTTATGCGCCTATAGGGGCAGCTCCCACGCGTTATCAATACAGATAAATCTCCGACATATGCTCGTGCGCACACTCAGCTCAAGCGTGAAGGTCAATGTCCGTCTGACGTCGGGCACCGATAACTTAAGTACTGAAATAATGTTATCGAATGCGATCATGGCAAACTGAAACAGATAACCAGCGCCACGCTGGGTTTTAAATCGATGAAGATGGCTTTTGCCACGATAAAAGGGATTAAGGTGATGCGGGCGCCGTGTAAAGGCCAGGCAAAGTCGTTTTACTTCGGCCATCCTTGGGCAGAATGTGTCTGGTGAGTAGCGTCTTTGCAATCTAAGACCTTCACCAACAAATAAGGCGACCGCATCACGATATTTGCAACAGTGCCGATTAAATAGGCAGAAAGATTATCAGTAATCCGACCCGCTCTTTGCAACAGTGCCTTTTAATTTCGCTTCCAGTCGGCTTTCATTTGTACACTCTAAAATGCGTTGGCGTTCAGCCTGAGCTACAGCCAACAAAATAGTTACTACCATTTTGCCCATCGTACCTTCGGTACTGATACCATCATCTAAAAATCGTATCGCACGCCTTCCTGGTCGAACTCTTTTATCAATTGGATCATATCAGCGGTATCACGGCCCAGGCGATCTAGTTTTTTAATCAAAATAATATCACCCTCTTCAACTTTTAAAGGCAATAGATTGAGCCCATCCCGATTAGTATGGCTACCTGAGTCTTCATCAGTAAAAATTCGATTTGCTCTTACGCCAGCTTCTTTAAGCGCTTTAACTTGAATATCGAGCGATTGTTGACTGGTTGAAACTTTGGCATAGCCAAAAAATCGTATTAAGTATCTCCTTAATCGCCTTAAAGACAATGAATGTCTTTTATTTTTATATAACGATTTAATACACATTAAAGAGTAGATATGTTTAACTGTCTAAAAATTTATGCTTTATAGTAGATATTGAAGATAATCACTGCGTTTCTTACCTGCAACGGTTAATAACCAATCTGCCTTTCTATAAAAAAAAGCCCTGGCTAGCGGGACTATCAAGAAAATAATTTACATTACAGTCAATGCTATTTCTTAAAGATGTATCTATTAGCTCAAAGGCTTTCGTTACATGAACAAGTTCTATTATAAACTTGATAGGATTCATTTGTTGATAACAGATTTCAGATATGAAAAATAGTAGCTACTACTTTTATTAGAATTTAGCACATTAGCTAAGAGGAAACTCACTTCTTTTAAAATTGAAGTCTGAGATTCCATCGGGATTGATAGGTATGGGAAACCCAACGCGTCTAATTTTTGGCAAGCATCTTTGTCAAAGTAACCAGCTTATCTTGTGAAGCAAATTGATTTACCTGTGATGAATAAGTTTTCATCGCAGCTTCAAGAGTTCTAAAGTCACAACACTGGTTAATTAAGCCTTTTGCATAACCTTTTGAGACAATTTTATATAGCTTCTCCGCTTTTTTCTGGAGCTTTTCTTTATTCTTACGCAAATACTGCTGCTGTAAGTTCAGCATATTTTGATACTTTGGCGCTTGTGTTGATAGATCCAATAATGTTTTCTCAGAACTTAATACAGGAATCATATTGTTTAGCTGTACCATTCCAAGTTTTGTTCTCTTCATTGCCAAGCTCATGCATTTTGAAAATTAGAGGGGAAGCATTTGGGATATTGTCCTGTTTTGGTTTATATGAAGTTAGCGGAGCTAAAAATTCTATTCCATTTACTCAAATACAACACCAATATACGGCCTGGTTCCTTTGATTTCACGCACTTTTTCATCGGAACATTGCAAATACTGTATGTAAACATCATCAATAACGTAAAACTTCACCAATCAACTCCTTGATAGCAAAAAGCCTCGCAAAAGCGAGGCTTATAATTTTTTAACTTCACACTTAACGGTAGTGACTCACCTTCGATTTGATTATAATCCGACTAAAGCATTAGTCAAGCAATATCTTACAATTGCCCCTTGTTAAAAAGCGAAACAAATATTTAGCATATCCAATGACAAACATCACAATCAATAAAAGTCTTTTTTATAGGTTACGCACTACACAATTGAGCTGCCTCTACAATTAAATATAACACTGATTTCTTTATCAATACTTAATCAGTACCTGGAATCAGGAAATAAATATTCTTTTCAAGCTGCTCAGATTTTTAATCAAGTGTTTATTAAGTTTAGTACACAACTCCCGCTAAATAGTATTATTTCAAAAAGCTCATTCAACATACTTACCTCTATATATTGCTAGCTTATTGGTTATCAGGAAATTACACTAGCATAGTAAAAAACTGTTATACCTATAGTGACTGAACCATGAAATTACCACTCATATGTGCAAAATGCATGCAAGAAAACATCGTAAAACCGAGGATCACCGCAATAGTTGAACTCAAGGATGATGGCCGATATGAGATAACATGCCGAAAAGGGCATTCTTCGATTACTTTTTTGCAACAACAAAAGTTTGAAATACTTTTTGATATTGGCGCTTACGCAATCGTTGATGGGTATTATCGAGAAGCGGTTTCGTCATTTACTTCTGCTTTAGAAAGATTCTACGAGTTTTTCATAAAAGTAGTATGTATTTCAAAGAATATTGATTGGATAAAAACGCTTGAAGCGTGGAAAGAGGTCTCTAATCAATCAGAAAGGCAGCTAGGTGCTTTCATATTTCTTCATCTTCAGGAAACTGGTAATAAACCCATCTTACTTTGCAACAATAAAATCAAACTCCGTAATGAGGTTATTCATAAGGGAAAAATACCTAGTAAAGATCAGTCTATTGACTATGGGCAGGCAATTCTTGATGTGGTTCGGCCACTACTTAAAAAACTCAAAGAAAATTACAGCAATGCCGTAAACACAGCTACCTTCCACCATCTAAGCAATACCGGAAATCCTTCTGATGATGGTTTGACAGCTTCAACAATGTGCATTTCAACAATTTTAAGCCTTTCTAATGGCGACCCAGCTCATGATGAGAGACGTTTGGTTGAGGCAATTTTACAGCTACCACATTGGTAAAAGATATAACAGAGTGCTATTGGACAAATTTTTTTCATAACGCAGTTTCATACTGGAATCAGCTAAAGGGTTACTTATGGCACATAGACGACAATCAGGTGTGCTTTACTCAGATCACCGCAAGTCCTATTCACTACGAACTCCGCCCTGCTTGGTGACATATCCTTTCTGGTCAAATGACCAACTTCCTTTTTTCTTAAAAAAAGCAAAACCCCGGATCACGGGGCTGAAAAAAATATAATTTATATTAAATTCTAGATATTTTTTAAAACGGAATATCATCATCGAAATCCATGGGTGGCTCAGCCGGTGTCGCGGGAGCGGTTTTACCGGAATGGGCGGCTGGCGCTGATGCTGGTGCGTTACCACTAAACTGCTGAGTTTGTTGTGGCTGTTGTGGTTGTCCCCAGCCACTGGCTGGATTATTTTGTGGCATACCCTCCTGTGAGCCGCCACGCGCGCCTAACATTTGCATGGTACCACCAATATTTACTACCACTTCAGTTGAGTAGCGATCCTGGCCACTTTGATCTTGCCATTTACGGGTTTGTAGTGAGCCTTCAATATAAACTTGTGAACCTTTACGCAAATATTCACCTGCCACTTCAGCCAGCTTGCCAAAGATCACAACACGGTGCCATTCTGTTTTTTCGCGCATTTCACCACTTTGCTTATCACGCCAACTTTCAGAGGTGGCCAGCGTAAGATTCGCAACCGCACCACCATTTGGCATATAACGAATTTCAGGATCTTGTCCCAAGTTGCCGATAAGTATGACTTTGTTAACGCCTCTGCTGGCCATTCGATACTCCTGATGTATTAATATTTTTGCTTAAATTCATGTGTCGCTAGTTTAACATGCGAACACGCTATTGAATATGGAAACCCAACCGTTGCGATTATGGTTTGCGAAACGCCTTAGAAAATTATACTGCAATATTGCTAAATTTTTTTAAGTTTGGCGATTAAATTGCAGAATATGACCGCCTATACTGTACTGTATATTCATTCAGCCAAAATTGTGTAATAATAAAACGTTTTATTTACTGTTTGAATGCGTTCTCATCCGGGATGTGGTATATGGATAACATTGAAGTCAGAGGTGCGCGCACCCATAATTTAAAAAATATCAATTTAATTATTCCTCGCGATAAATTGATTGTTATTACTGGATTATCAGGCTCAGGAAAATCTTCCCTGGCATTTGATACCCTGTATGCAGAAGGTCAGCGCCGCTATGTTGAGTCACTGTCTGCCTATGCCCGGCAGTTTTTATCCTTAATGGAAAAACCGGATGTTGACCATATTGAAGGGCTGTCACCAGCTATTTCGATTGAGCAGAAATCCACCTCACACAACCCACGCTCAACGGTAGGTACGATCACCGAAATCCACGATTATTTGCGGTTGCTGTTTGCCCGGGTTGGTGAACCTCGCTGTCCTGATCACGATACGCCGTTAGCGGCGCAGACAGTTAGCCAGATGGTTGATAATGTTCTGGCACTGCCAGAAGGCAAGCGGTTAATGTTGCTAGCACCGGTAGTTAAAGAGCGTAAAGGTGAACATATTAAGCTATTGGATAATCTGGCCGCACAAGGTTATATTCGCGCTCGCATTGATGGCGAAGTTTGCGATCTCTCCGATCCACCTAAATTAGAACTGCATAAAAAGCATACAATTGAAGTGGTCGTTGACCGTTTTAAAGTGCGTGCCGAGCTGGCGCAACGGCTGGCAGAATCGTTTGAAACTACGCTTGAGTTATCAGGCGGTACTGCAGTTATCGCTGATATGGATGACAGCCAAGCGGCTGAACTCGTTTTCTCCGCTAATTTTGCCTGCCCGGTTTGCGGTTATAGCATGAGTGAATTAGAGCCGCGCCTGTTTTCCTTTAATAATCCGGCAGGAGCTTGTAGCTCTTGTGATGGACTCGGTGTACAACAATTTTTCGATCCTGAACGCGTGATCCAAAACAAGGGAATTTCTTTAGCTGGCGGGGCAATACGCGGTTGGGATCGACGTAATTTTTATTACTTCCAGATGCTACAGTCGTTAGCTAAACACTATAAATTTGATGTCGAAGCCACGTTTAGTTCGTTAGATCCGGCGATCAAGCAAGTGATCTTATATGGCTCCGGCAAAGAAGCAATTGAATTTAAATATCAAAATGATCGCGGCGATGTTACCGTCAGGAGCCATCCCTTTGAAGGGGTGATCCATAATATGGAGCGCCGTTATAAAGAAACTGAGTCAATGGCCGTGCGCGAGGAACTGGCAAAATATATCAATAATCGGCCATGTATTGCCTGTCATGGCACCCGCTTACGGCAGGAAGCCCGTTACGTGTTTATTGAAAATACCACCTTGCCTGAAATTTCAGATTTTAGTATTGGCCACGCGATGGCATTTTTCCAAACATTGCAGCTCAGTGGGCAACGTGCACAAATTGCGGAAAAGATTCTGAAAGAAATTAATGATCGATTAAAATTCTTGGTCAATGTAGGGTTAAATTACCTGACTCTCTCTCGCTCAGCTGAGACCTTATCTGGTGGCGAAGCGCAACGTATTCGATTGGCAAGTCAAATTGGTGCCGGTTTAGTTGGTGTCATGTATGTATTGGACGAGCCTTCAATCGGTTTACATCAACGAGATAATGACCGGCTGTTACAGACCTTGCTACATTTACGAAATTTAGGTAATACAGTTATTGTGGTCGAGCATGATGAAGATGCGATCCGCGCCGCCGATCATATTATCGATATCGGCCCGGGAGCAGGTATACATGGAGGACGCATTGTTGCTCAAGGCAGCCTGGACGATATTATTAGCAATCCAGATTCATTAACCGGTAAGTACCTTAGCGGTGAACATAAAATCGCTATCCCGCCCAAACGTGTACCTCTCGATGCAGAAAAAATCCTAAAGTTGATTGGTGCCCAAGGTAATAATCTAAAAAATGTCACACTGAAACTACCCGTTGGCTTATTTACCTGTATCACTGGCGTTTCCGGTTCAGGTAAATCAACCCTAATCAATGATACTTTGTTTCCTATTGCCCAGCGGCAATTAAATAAAGCCACCAATGCCACCCCGGCGCCATATACCGATATTGAAGGATTACAATTTTTCGATAAAGTGATTGATATTGACCAAAGCCCAATCGGCCGAACCCCCCGCTCAAATCCAGCCACCTATACGGGCGTATTTACACCGGTACGGGAATTATTTGCTGGCGTACCTGAATCTCGGGCGCGAGGTTATACCCCTGGACGGTTCAGTTTTAATGTTAAGGGTGGTCGGTGCGAGGCTTGTCAAGGGGATGGCGTTATCAAAGTAGAAATGCATTTTCTGCCCGATGTCTATGTTCCCTGTGATCATTGCAAGGGCAAACGCTATAATCGTGAAACGTTAGAGATCAAATATAAAGGCAAAAATATTCACGAAGTGTTAGAAATGACCATTGAGGAAGCGCGTGAATATTTTTCGGCTGTCCCGGCGCTAGCGCGAAAATTGCAAACATTGATCGACGTTGGACTTTCCTATATCCGTTTAGGTCAATCGGCAACCACCTTATCCGGTGGTGAAGCACAACGAGTTAAGTTATCGCGCGAACTTTCCAAACGCGGTACTGGCCAAACGCTCTATATTTTGGATGAACCGACCACCGGTTTACATTTTGCTGATATTCAACAACTATTGCATGTATTACATCAACTCCGTGATCAGGGCAATACTATTGTGATTATTGAACACAATTTAGACGTGATAAAAACAGCCGACTGGATTGTTGATTTGGGTCCAGAAGGGGGTAGTGGTGGTGGTGAAATCTTATTCGCCGGTACACCCGAGCAGATCGTAAAATGTAAACAATCACATACCGGTCAGTTTTTAAAACCGATCCTAAAACGTGGTTATTAATAAGGAATAATTTCCGCTATAGATATTGAACAATCGCCCGGCTCCGCTGCCGGGAGCGATATTGCGCAACAATATCGTAACCAATAACAAACAAAACGGAATATTAGCTATAATAAAAACGCTTTGTAGTGCTAATACCAGCCCGGCCCTTTCCACGCTCTTAAACTGCTTGAATGTCATTTTTGATTGATCGCATAAACGCAAAATTTTTCATCTATTCTATCATTAACAAAAAATTAACAATGAGAACGCATTTATCAGCAAGTATAACGTTAAGTTCATCATTTTTATTTATCTTACTTTTTATCTGAGTTTCAAGTGTCACATATAAACAGCCCTTTTCTACTCAATTTTAGTAAACAACTTATCGTTACAGTATTACTTTATATTTAATTAACCGGCTATTAGATTGTATTAATACAAAAATTACATTATTGAGTAATTGCATTATCTGTTTAAAAAATTAATAAATACCATAGTTAACACCCACAAAAAAAGAGTGAAAAATGAGCAATTTTGAAAAGCATGATTTAACTAATTTGGTTGGCAAACACCTCGTATATACTTATGAAAACGGTTGGCAGCATGAAATTTACATAAAAAATGACAACACGGTGGATTATCGGGTCTGTAGTGGTTCCGCCAGTAACCGATGTGTAAAAGATCAATCTGCCTATATCGTACAGATCGGACTAAACATTTATAAAGCATCCTGGACAGAACCAACTGGCACGAGCATTAGTGTAGTTTTAAATCTTCGCATCCAATTGCTGCACTGTACCGCCTTCTTTCCGCGCTGGGTTATCGATGAACCGGAAAAAACCGCCTGTTGTCAAAATGACTATCTAAATGAAATGGAAGCCTACCGTAAAGCTGGTCCAACCTACCCGATCGAAATAATGGATGAATTTGCCACTATTACTGCTGTGCATAATTGTGAATTAAATGATGACAGCGTAATTTCCTGTGCCACTAGCAAACATGCAAAATAACGCGACTAAAAGCCTCGATAGGCCATCAACCAACTGATATGGCAGAATAGAATATTGATAGTTAAGTTCATCAGTATGACAACTATTTTGTAAACCAAAGGCTATCGCAAAAATTTGACACCAAGGATGGTGATGAAGAATTTAATAAATAAAAACTATTAAATCAATTAATGGCTCATATTAAAGCAGCAATGCACAATAACGTGTTACTTGCCGACTTTTTTATACACAGCGCTAATATCATAAAATTGTTAATTATTTGTTATATTTCTTTCGATCAGTTCTATACTATTAGTTCGCTAATTATTAAGAAAGAAGATGTCAGCTTTTGCTTCTTATGCCATCTTCCTCTTTACGCAGTTCGTGGAAATGCTGAAAACAGTTGCAAATAGTTATTTAAGGATAATTTACATGCTTAACATACCCAACTCTTTATCAGTAAAGGGTAAATGTAAAATACTTTGCTTGATGACTTAAATTACAACTGTTTTTGGATGGTAATAGAACCGATTTAGCAAATAAAATAATCGTGTTTGTTAGCGTTTACTTTCTAAAAAATTATACGAAAAATCAATGAGCTGGGTTAATTATCCCAATAAATATTCTAACATAAATAAAATTTACGAGAGCCATCAATTATGTTTGATAATCTTTTTTATCCCGATAATGAAAAAAGAGCGGTAAGACTAACCGAACTTGTCTCGGACAATTCCACGGCAGTAGGTAATATTTCACAACAACAGACTAAATACGAAATCGCAATAAATAACGCAAATGAAGCGATACGCCAAGCTTACAAAGTTGTTGGAACACCGGTAAAGTTTCATGATATTGATTTTGTTCCCGAGTCAAAAACCCATAAAATTTTAATTAGTGTTGCTGACGTCATTACACCGATGCTTACCTATGGTATTGCTAATAAAGCACTATCGTTCGCAGCAAAATCCTATCTTCTGCAACAAGGGCGTATCGGGGAAGCGGCCTTTATTAAATTGGTTGGTCTACCAAAGTGGTTTAAAGTGGGCACTGTATTCGGAAGTATCACCGCAGTTGTCCTGGTTCAAAGCATCATTGATTCAGTGACTGGAGCAGTACAACGGAAAAATTTGCAAGACAAAATTAAAGAGTCGGTCGACCCTAGGTTCCAATTAAAAAAAGCTGAACTGACCAATGAGATTACTATCAGTAAATTGAATGTTGTCACGACATCAGTTTCCGTCGTCTTAGACGCCTTAGGGCCTAATGTATCTAAAGAGCAGATAAATAAAATCATTGATAATTCGATAAAACGAAATCAGGTTGAACTTAAGAATATTGATTCTTTGACCAAAACCACCCTGGATGCTCTTGACAAATCCAGAGGGTCTTGGACCAATGAGGATTAATGGCTGCTTAATCTGTGTTAAATAGATCTTATTAAATAACAAATCTAGTCACGCCATTTTATCGCCTGAGACAGATGTTGAGTGGCTTGCGATACTTATTGCCTTAACAAAACCGAAAGATAATCACAATGTAATTTTGCTAAGGCTTAAGCTGCTATTGCCAACATAATGGCAATCCTTGGCGTTTTTAAATTAAAACTAATTAATTGAATGAGGCGAAAATGAGCTTTTGGAGTGATTTTGCTGATGGCTTTACCAGTGTCTACACAAAATATCTTCCTGGATTATTTACTGGCGATACCTATTTCCCAGATAACCCGGTTAGAGAAGCCAGAGCGCATGAAATAGCAGTAGATTGCCAAACCTATGCCAGTAAAAATGCGTTATCGATTAAGGCGATCGAAGACAATGTTGTCGAGTTGAATAATTATCTTAAGGGAATGTACGAGAAAGAAATAAATGATGAAAAAATCAAATTTGAGAAATTCTCCTTTAATACATTAAATTTTGAAATACCAACTATGATCGCCCCTATTATTACCGCGAACATTGTATCAGAGTCGATAACCGTCGGTGCAACAAGTTACTTAGTTTCTACAGGAGAAATCGGCGCAGCAGCACTTGTTGAGTTAGTTGGTTTACCAGCCTCCTTCGAAATCGCTTCTATGGCAGCATCTGGAGGAGCGACTATCGGGGTTGTTCTTGCTATCGGTTCGGTGGTTGGAAAAATTAAACGCGATAAACTGCAGAAAGCGATTCACGAAGGCTGTAAATCTCGCTACAAACTAGCCAAAGCAGCCAATATTAATCACTCAATTTCTCAATCTATAAAAGTGATCAATGCCAGTATTACAGAGCTAAAGGGAGTCGATGTGCCTTTAGCTGCGATAGAAGAACACCTTTCTGGATTAATAGAAAAACAACTAAACACCATTAATGAAAATAGTCAATCATCAACAATGATTGAACTACAAAATTTGGATGTAAATCGAGGCTCTTGGACCGATGAGGACGGATCTGTTTAAATCATCTTTTCGTCTAATGACCTTAAGAAAAATTAAGTTGGTATCAGCTTAGAATAAATTACGTTTGTAATAACAAAGTCCCGACCTCTTTTTGTTAAAAAAATGTGAAAATAATCATAAAATAGAAAAGGTCTTGCTAATAGATTCCTAATCTTAAACTACAGTTAATTCATTTAATTATATTAAATATGAGTTTTATGGCCATAGAGTTGATTGGCATTAATGTTAAATAACTGTAAATAAAAGAGGAGGTACTAAATGGCATCGACTAAGGAAATAAACGGTACTAATAATGATGATATATTAATAGGTAATCAAGGGAATGATGCCATCTCAGGTGATGCAGGCAATGATATAATATCTGGTAATGCCGGAGATGATACCATTGTCACCGATCATGCAAAACTGATCCACTAACGATCATCTAAAACTGATCCACTTGGTATTATTCGCACATTTTTGTACGGATAATTTATGTTAACCAAGGAGATATTTGTGGATATTCATGTTCGCTTTGCACAAGGACAAAGCCTTCGAAAAATTGCCAGTGAGTTGGGTATATCCCGTAACACCGTAAAACATCATTTACAACAACAGACAATGCCAACTTATGCTAAAAGAAGTCAACAACCGACTAAATTATCCCCCTTTAAACCTTATTTGCTTCAGCGAATTGAACTGGCTAAACCTGATTGGATCCCTGCAACAGTC
>NZ_AUCC01000035.1 GCF_000429565.1 Arsenophonus nasoniae DSM 15247 | reverse complement strand
CTTTGAGGCCACACGCACTGCAGGCTTTGGATTTACAGGTTTGACAAAAGAAGCGTGAATGAGAGCATTCAGGTGAAGAACAGCAATAACGGCGAACGCCCATAGCGCAGGTGCTGCAGGCGAGCATCTTTTCGACAGAGAGTAGTTGCCATTCATCCACGTAATTATTTTCGATGAAAAGGTTCCATCCGTCATCGTATTGAAATAGCAGTTTTGCAGGTCTGGGGATGTACATAGAGCAGAGTATAAAAGACGAGAAGGGAATTGCCTAGAAATAGAGCGCCTTTGCCGCGATGCTCACGCCAAAGGCGTGCTTATGTTCTGGTAAATGATTGGGAATAGATGTTAATAAATTATCATTCACATAGAGTTCGATTAACTTAGCGGGTAGTTTATCCGTTAAAGTCGCCAATTTATTGTATGAAACATTAAGAAAAGCTAACTCATCAGGCAAATTATCGGGTAAATAAGTTAGTTTGTTATGAGTAAGTTTCAGTTCTGCTAATTTTTTAGGTAAGTGATCGGGTAAAGCAAACAGTTTATTTTGGCTCGCGTCAAGTACCTGTAAATCGTTGGGTAAATTATTAGGTAATGCTATCAAGCGATTATCACTAACATCAAGTTTAAGCAAAAGACGAGGCAAATTAACTGACAAATTTGCCAACTTATTGCTGCTAATATCCAGCACAGATAAGGCATACGGTAAACTCACTGGCAAAGCTTCGAGTAGATTATTATGAACATCGAGCTGTCTTACCGTTCCCGGTAAACTATCGGGTAATGCAATTAATTGATTATTGCTAACATTAATATATTTTAATGTTTTTGATAGATTATTAGGTATAACTGTCAACTGATTATTGTTAGCGGTTAGATATTCTAATTTATTAGGTAATTGCGCAGGTAATGCCTTTAACTTATTATTTCTAACAATAAGTTCAGATAAATCATTTGGTAAATGATGCGGTAAGGTCACTAACTGATTACCATCAACATCCAAACCTAATAAGCTATCAGGCAAATTATCGGTTAACTCAGTCAATCGGTTGTGACTAAGATAAAAATACTGTAGAGCATCGGGTAGATGGTCTGGTAATAAATTGAGTTGGTTATGACTAACATCTAAATTTTTTAATTTATTCGGTAGCGTGTTGGGCAACGTCTTCAATCGGTTATTACGAATATAAAGATTTTCTAACATGCCTGGCATAATCAGCGGCAAACTGGTTAATTGATTATTACTGACATCAAGAATTTTTATACTATCAGGTAAGTGTTTAGGTAAGACTGGTAGCTGGTTATTATTCACATCCAGTAATATCAATGAATCTGGCAAATTAACGGGCAGTTTAATTAATCGATTATTATAAACTTCCAACACATTTAACGTGGTCGGTAGTTTACTCGGCAATTCAGTTAACCATGCAGAATTAACAATAAGATTTTTTAATGTATTGGGTAGCGTATCCGGTAACTTAACTAAAGGATTATGACTGACGGTAAGCTCAATTAACTCATTCGGCAAAGAGCTCGGTAACTCAGTAAGTTGATTATTAGCAACCGTAAGATACTTTATCGAAGCAGGCAAATTATCGGGTAGGCTACTTAGTTGGTTATTATTAGCAGTAAGATACCTTAAAGAATTAGGTAATTTATCCGGCAATTGAGTAAATTGATTATGACTGATAATTAGATACTTTAAAGAATCAGGTAAATTATTCGATAGCGTCGTCAATTGATTATGAGTAACCGTAAGATCAATTAACCCATTAGGCAATTGATCAGGTAAATGCCTTAATTCATTATGACTCGCATTAAGCGTTATTAACTTATCTGCTAGTTTATTTGGCAGCTGCGTTAATCGATTGTTGCTAACATTGAGGGTTATTAACTTATCAGGCAGTATATCCGGTAACTGAGTTAGTTGATTATTATTAGCAATAATTTCATTTAATGTCGCGGGTAAGTAATTAGGCAAAGAAGTGAGTGCTAAATCTGATAAATCAAGCACGGTATGCTTGTTATTCAAGCAATCAACAATTCTTTGCAAGGCAATATCTCTTTGTTCGCCTGCTGATGCTTGTTTTACCCACACCGACCATTCAGTCTGAGGTTGGCCTTCTGTATTGTAACGTGCAAGCATCCCCAATTGTTCCGAAGATAGCGTGACTAATGGGTTACCACTAACATCAAATTCTACTAACTGATTGGGCAGATGTTTGGGCAAACTAGTTATTTGATTATCTTGCGCAATCAGGCTTTTTAATGAATTGGGTAACTTATTCGGCAAACTAATTAATTTGTTATCGCTAATATTCAATTTTTCAAGTTTAGCTGGCCAAACATAGTCCAAAACATTTAATGAATTATGTTCAATGAGTAGATTTTTCAATGTTGTTGGTAAATTGAGCGGTAACATTTTTAATTGGTTATTGCTAGCGGTGAGATATTTTAAAGCAGCAGGTAAATCATTAGGTAAATGACTCAATTGATTATTGCTAACATCGATGGTAACTAACCAGTGAGGTAAAGTTTCGGGTAAGGCTGTCAGTTTATTATTACTGACAATCAGGCTTTTTAATTTATAAGGCAATTTATCAGTCAAATGATCCAAATGATTATTACTGGCATCGAGTAATACTAAGTTATAGGGTAAATTATTAGGCAAATCAGTTAACTTATTCTTTCGTACTTCAAGACCTTCTAAAAAATCGGGTAAATGATTAGGTAACTTGCTAATAAAATTACCATTAATATTAATATGTTTTAATTTATTTGGTAAATTATCAGCTAATTTAGTCAATTGATTATTACTAACATTCAGATATTCCAATTCTGCCGGCAAATATTTTGGTAAAGCGGCTAGCTGATTATCATTGGCATTAAGATAAATTAACATGTTTGGCAACTCATTAGGCAAACCAAGTAATTTGTTATTGCTGACGCTCAAACTCATTAAATTCGCTGGCAAAATAGCAGGTAATTTTTGCAATTGATTACCATGCACATCAAGTCTTTTTAAATCAGTCGGCAGTGTATCGGGTAAAAAAGATAATTGGCTATTTGTAACACTAAGGGCAATTAGATTACTGGGTAAATGATTAGGTAACGAAATTAAACTGGCTCCATTGATAGCTAAATGCTTTAAATTATCGGGTAGCTTATCGGATATGGCGATTAACGGATTATTATTTACATAAAGATCAACTAAATTAGCCGGTAAAGTCTCAGGTAAATTGACCAATTGATTATTATTAATTAACAGATAAGCCAAAGATCCTGGCAAACTCTCTGGCAAACTTACCAACTGATTATTATTAGCAATAAGATAGGTTAACGAATCAGGTAAATTATCAGGTAAAATTTTCAGCCGATTATTAGTCACATCCAGATTTTGCAACCGCTCGGGTAAATGAGTGGGTAAATCAGTTATTTGATTATCATTAAGTTTTAATTCTATTAATCCATTCGGTAGGCTATTAGGTAGTGTAATTAATTTATTATTGCTGGCAATTAACCGGTTTAAAGCTGTAGGCAAATGATTAGGTAAACTACCTAACTGGTTATTATCAACATTTATAATTTCTAATCCATCGGGTAAATGATTCGGTAATACCGTTAGTTTGTTACTACTGAGAGAAATATATTTTAAAGCAGTAGGTAAACTAGCAGGTAAATCAGTGAGCAGATTATTATGAACATCAAGTAAATCTAAATTACCAGGTAAGTTAGTCGGTAAACTTGCTAGCTTATTATTATGAACATCAAGCTTAGTTAAATTCTCTGGCAAATAATCAGGTAAATCAATTAATTGATTATTACTTGCAACCAGACTTTTTAATGCGTTGGGTAAAGTACTCGGTAACTGAGTTAATTGATTACTATAAATATCAAGAAAGCGTATATTATTCGGTAAATGATCAGGTAAAGAAGTTAACCCTAAACCCGATAAATCAAGAAAGATACTTTTATTTTTTAAACAATCAATTATTCTCTGTAAAGCAATATCTCTATATTCTGTTGGTTCTAAATGCGCTTGATTCGCCCATTTTTTCCACTCGATCATATGCAACTTAATATTATTTTCTGCATTCATTTTATTTATTATCTCAGTAATAAGTATTCTTTCAGAAATAAGTCTCCAATATGAACATGGCATTACATGTTGCGATAAAGGAAAATTTATTGATAAAGAAATTGAGTATAGCAGTGATATATAAGTAGTAGAGTGAGTTAAGACAGTTTAAAAATAAACCGGCTCAATGTTGAAAATAAATATTAATGTAAACAATTACAATAACAAGTGAATAATATATCGAATGGAAGCATTTAATTAACTAGTAAATATTTAACATATTAAAATAGTTAGTTATTTTTAAAATAAACTCGCCAATATAAATATTCTCTCTTAATCTGAAAATTTTCTAGCGTCAATATAAAACTAACCATTGATAACGGAAATATCAATGGTTTTATTTCAATCACAACCTAATTATTATGTCAATATAGCTAAGCAAAAGTGGCCCATAAAGGATCGGCCGGAATATCTGAGATCAAAAGTCCTGTTTCTGTCGGCGTCAATGTAACGTTGGTGGGTTGTAAAAAACGATATTGCTGTTGCTCATCATTATCATAAATTAATGCTTCCCGTCGATCGTTTGATAACCCTAAGTAAATCAGTTCATGATTACTATCTAAACTGCTTGCCGCTTGTACTATGCAACCAACGTTACTATCATACCAAGCTCTTACCGGATTTCCCTCTCGATCCTGTAAGCCCTGCAATATGAGGTAATCGGCTGCGTGTGGCACCGCATCAATCAGCTTATTCAAATCTAATATAACCCTGTCACTATGCTGATGTAACCAGTCCTGTGAAACGCCGATTAATACGTTTTTCCCCTGGTTATCCAGTAAACTAAATATCCCATCTTCTCGCTGACAAAATAATTTATTATTAATCGGAAAAAGTGAGCGAATATTGCTGGCAACCAATTGCGCCTGGCTATTGGAGAAACCATTATCTGGTTGAAAATAGAGCGCATGGGTTTGTGGATTATAAAAGTAATAACCGGTTGACTCACCTGTCGCGGTCGCCACAAGAATAAATTCTGCCAGCGATGCTGACCTCTGCGCTGGGTTGGCAATTACCTCATCGGCATGGGGTAGCGCATCACGCTCTGATTGAGCGACTAAATTTAAGTGGATCACATTATTTTCATACTGACCCTTGGTTATTAACCAGTAATGTTGCCTTTGGCCGTCATTATAACCAGATAAATAGACTATTTCTGCCAACTGACTGGGAATAAGAGTAGCTGATGAAACATGCTTATCTAATTGGTCGATATCAAGGGATGGGGAAGCGTCAAATTGGTTAGCCTCAGATAACAGCAACACCGGATTTTTATTTTGCCCAATAAAATCTACCAGCTGTTTGAGACTATTTAACAGGTTCAACATAGCCTTACTGCCATGAATCGCAACCAAATACAGCGCTGCATCCTCAACGGTATAAACACAACGCATGCCATTCTGCTCAATTACAAACAGCAATTGGCCATTTTCCTGGATCGTATAGCTACGGATGTCTGTGTGACTCGCAGCCGAAAAATCAAATGGCAGATATTGCCGCAATAACTGTCCCGTACTAATTTCGACCTGCCAAATTGTGGTATCGCGATAAAACCAGGCTTTATCGCCTTCAACTTTGGCTAAAATCGCTTTGTTCAGAAAGTCGGCCGAAACCGGCAGATTAGTATAAATCATACGGTCACGAGCGGTCTCATAATAGGCTCTCCCCACGTTACCTCCGCCAATATCCGGTTGATAGTCATCGATGATCACAAATGCCGAAGAGTGGTACTGACTATCGGCTAGCGTTTTAAGATATTTATCCAGTGCATCACTATTATTGAAATAGCGGCCATCCACATGAGTGAGATGCATTTGTTTACTCTTTTCATCAAAGACATAAGTTCCCTGTTTATTTACCACCACAATCTGTTTGGCTCTTTTCGGTAACGTTACCGTTACATTATCAATATAGAGACAGTTATCTACCTCACTAACCTGTAGATTGGTGCCCGGGCTAAGATAACGGGCATCCAATAGCCAACGCGTATTGGCATTATCGGATAGCAAGGTTACTGATCCCTCTTTCGCTAAACTAATCCGATATTCTCCCTCACCTCCAACCAACTGATAACTAATATAGAGCTGAAAATCCACTGGCAATGTTGGCATCACCAAATCCCTGTCGCGATCGTCCAAAATCACTTTAATCGGAGTTGCAACATAATCGGGTATAAGCCTATAGATTGCGCGTTCACCAGGAAAAGCATAAAAATCAAAGTCAAAGCGACCATCTTCTTCCAGTTTTCTTAATAGCTCAAATCCCCTATCACCTCGCGCAGTGACAAAGGGTAAGGTCATATAATGATAATATAAGTAGCTGATAGGCGTGCCTGGTAGGAGCAACGCGTGCTCACCAGGTTTAAAATTCTGACTATCTTGATAGCCCAATCCCTGTCGAACATTGATCGCCTGACTTTTATCTCGATTTAGGTCACGATTGGGCCAGAAGAAGAAATAATTACTATGACCTGAACCAACCGAGTGCGTAGGATCATTACGATAAAGATATTGGCTATCATAAGTCAGTGTATTGTGGCGTAAGTCCAGCTCGGTAATGACGGCCTCCGGTAGCGGCTGCATAATCGTAATCGTCATATCACTGCCAGGTATTTTTTTCGTTACCAACCGATAACCACCCGCTTTATAAGCTAAATCAACATCGGCAAAATAGTTGCCAACTATCTGAACATGATGGCTTACATTACCAAATGCTTCAGCCAACGCGGTGATACCCACCCCTACCCCGGCCAATGGGACAGCTAACGCACCAGCAAAGGTTGCAACCGTAGTTGCCCCTAGCATACTAGCCCCTATTCCTATACCAATAACTGCTAAATTAACAATATCAACCCCTAACTGAGCACTAAAAACCGCTCGTTGCAGATCATTTTGCGCATGCGCTAATTCAATGCTATCCAAAACGATACTGGCAATATTAAATACTCCACCTAAGAAGTAGCTGCCATAAAACAAGGGGCTCAATAATCCTTTCGTTGCCTGCTGCCCCTGGTAGGCAACCATTTGATATAAATTAACCAACCGCACGGTATCTTCCACTGTCCCATGCACCATTTGCGTTAAATTGAGATAAGTGTGTATATTCAGTGCCATACTTAAGGTGTCTGATAACTCACCATCCACTACACCAAGCCGATGTTTATTGGCAAACCAAGGGATCAATTCTTTGATTAGGAAAGCCGCATTTAATCCATGTACACTATCAACATCCGTTATATTACTATTACTGCGTAGAGCCAATGTTTTACCATTGTAATAATAAACTTTGATAATCATTTCCAGATATTGATTACATTTATTAATAAAATCAATAATATGTTTATTATTAGTGACTAATTTCTTTAATTGATTGGTCTCATTATGAATAAAATGTAAATCATAACTGCCCGGCTGTACTTTACTTTTGTTAAAACTGGTAAAAAGTGGTAGCCACTTTTGTAGCGATAAACGATGATAATGATAAAACTGACTCATAGTCGACTGAAATTGCTCAGCCTGCTTAATGAAAGAGATTAATTTATAAGAGATAGCCTCCAGCCTGGCAGGCGCCCCTAAAGTCGCTGGTTCAATCCCTGTTTTTGTCAGGTTATTAACTGTTTTGCCAGCCACTTTCTCTATATGCCATTCACTTTTCTCGTTATTAAAAAACAGCGTGGTTTTATTACCCGCTTCAGTCAACCGTTTTCTGCCCTCATCATTGACCATCAACTTAGCCGAATAGGCAGAGACAGTATAGGGCCGAATCGTTTCATCTAAAGCATCAGCAAATTGTCTGACATAACTGGTTTGCTGCTTATCGTCAGCCAACGAACAGCCAACCAGATTGATATGTTTCGGCGAAACCGTTATCCCAAAATCCGTCGCCAATTGTTTTAACTGCTGTGCCAACGATTTAGCTTCACGCCAGGCCAGGTTGATATGTTCTCCATCAAGAAGGCTTTCCCGGCCATGACCGACTAACTGCCAACGCTGCATTGTTTGCGGCCGCAAATGTTCGATATTGCCATGTACAATAAAAGTATCACCCTGGCTATCTAACTGGACTAAAACCGATATTTGCGGATGTTTTTTGGTTAATTGGATCGCCGCCTCTCTCACTAGCGGATCATTTTCCAACTGAATAATTAATTGGCCATTAAAACGACTGCTTTCCCCCTCATGCTGAAAATTCACCGCGGGTAGTTGCCAACCTGACACCTTACGATCAGAGGTCAAGCTGGCATAATCCCATCTTGAACCGGCCGCCAGGGTAAGATTAATCGGCTGTTGCATTAATTCAGCACTCAGTCGATTGCCGGTAAAGTTAAATTTTACTAATTTATTGGGCATATGATCAGGCAGCGCAGTAAGTTGATTATTACTGACATCAATCCTCATTATTGAATTTGGCAAATGATTGGTTAATGTTTTTAATTGATTATTACTAACCGCCAAATTGGTTAAACCGGCCGGCAGGCTATCAGGCAAGAAGGTTAACTGGTTATGATCAGCATTGAGTAATAGTAAACCAGCCGGTAAATGATCCGGTAACCGAAGCAATTGATTGTAACTAATATCTATACCGAGCAACGTGGTGGGTAAATTATTGGTTAACTCCACCAACTGGTTATGGCTAATATCTAATTGTATTAATCCAGCAGGCAAGCTAGCAGGCAGAGAAGTTAACTGATTATTATCCGCATAAAGCTTTTGGAGAGTAGATCGGAGTTTCGCCGGCAACGCTGTCAGCTGGTTATCGTTAACATTTAATGCTATCAGATTGTTGGGTAAATGATCGGGTAGGCTAGTGAGCTTTAAGTTTGATAAATCAAACGATTTTTCTTGCAAACGAAGACAATCACTCATGCGCATAAAAGCAGTTTTTCTGGAATGTATTTCATTTTTTGGTGCTTTTCTTAACCATTCAAGCCATTCTAAAATTAATTCATATTTAGAGCGGGGTAACTCAGATAATTGTGGATGCGACTTCATTTCAGTAGCAGCAATGGAAATAGGGGCATGGCCCATAGAGACTGGATTATTGTCAATATCAAGAAAAAGCAGTTTATTAGGAAAGTGAGCCGGTAATTCTTTCAGTTGATTACTGCTAACATTGAAATATTTTAATTGAGTGGGCAGATTAGGCGGCAAAAACGTTAGCTGATTATCACTGACATTCAGGTATCTTAGCACATCAGGCAAATGATTAGATAATGCAAATAATTTATTATGACTAGCATCTAAATATTTTAATTTAGCAGAGAAACTTGCTGGCCGTATTTCTTCCAATTGATTATCACTGACATTAAGATGCCCTAACTGATTGGGCAAACTGTCGGGAAAAGCAGTGAATTGATTACTACTAATGTCAAGTTTTTTTAATTTATTGGATAAATTATTTGGCAGGGATACCAGCTGATTATGACTAACATTCAACGTCATTAAAATATCGGGTATATAAGTTGGCAAATTAGTCAATAAATTATTATGTGCATCTAAATGTTGTAACATCATAGGCAAAGTATTCGGCAAAGCCGTCAATTGATTACTACTAATATCAAGGTAAACCAATGAATCAGGCAGATTGCCGGGTAAAGCATTTAACTGATTATCGGCCGCATATAAATATTTTAGCTTAGCTGGCAAATGGCTAGGTAAAATTGACAGTTGATTGTTATTTATTCTAAGTTCGCTAATAGTCGCGGGTAAATGAGCGGGTAAACGGGTTAAATGTAAACCGGATAAATCAAGTGAATTACTATTATTATCAATGCAAGCTGTTATTCTTTCTACGGCAATCGCCCTGCCGTTAGCTTCGTCAACAGTAATATTGCTATCAGCCGCCCAATTACCTAACGCCTCCGCTGAAATGTCGATGCTATGCTCAGCAGCGAACCATTGAGGGAATTGCAATGGAAAACGAGTCGGGATTGCGTCCAATGGATTACCACTAAAATCACAGTACTCTAACATTAAAGGCAGATGTTCAGGTAAGGTGGCTATCTGATTATTATGCACATCAAAAAAGGTTAGATCTTCAGATAAATCAGCAGGTAAAGCATGCAACTGATTATTATGCAAAATAAGAGTATCCAAATCCTCAGGTATACCAACGGGAAACGCAGTTAATCGGTTGTAACTGGCATCAAGGTAGATTAAATCTGCAAAAAAATGCGGTAACTCAGTTAATTGATTATTACCTAACACGATATGGGTTAAAAACCTAGGCATAATAGCAGGTAATTGGGATAATTGATTATCTTGCACATAGAGAAACTGAAGGCTATTAGGAAATTCATTAGGCAGTGAAGTGAGTTGGTTATAGCTAACATCAAGAAAAAGTAAATTAGTCGGTAACCTACCCGGCAATTCAGTGAGTTTATTATAGGCAGCATGTAAAGCTTCGAGTGATGTGGGTAAATCAACAGGTAATACGGTTAATTGATTGTGTCTTACATCTAATTAAGTGATCCCATTCGGTAACTCGGGTAACGCCGTTAATTGATTGCGCTTAACATCTAATTTAATGATCCCAGGCGGCAAATCTATCGATAATGAAGTTAATTGATTGCCAGCAATAAATAAGTGCTCTAACGAGTTAGGCAAATTATTGGCTATTAAATTTAACTTATTAAAACTGGCATGAAGTACTATTAATGAATTCGGTAAATGGTCAGGTAATTTTGTCAATTGATTTCGATTAACATATAACTGTTCTAATTTAACCGGCAAATTGTCAGGTAAGAATTTTAATCGGTTATCACCAACATCTAATATTGTTAACTTTGGTGGTAATTTATCAGGTAAAAATTTCAACTGATTGCAGTAAACATTGAGATTAGTTAATTCACTTGGTAAATCCAATGGCAAGAAAGTAAGTTGATTGTCATCAACGAGTAAAGTACGTAATGTATTGGGTAAAATTTGCGGCAGCTTTTTTAATTGATTATGACTAGCAGCCAATATACTTAGTTTACTTGGTAACACCTCCGTTAAGTTAGTTAATTGATTAGATGCCACATTCAGCTCTCTTAGCTCTTCTGGCAGTTGATTGGGTAATACACTTAACTTATTTTTATCGATTTTGAGTACTTGCAAGTTAAGTGGAAGTTTAGCAGGCAGCGCGGTTATCTGATTATTGCTGACCTTAAGATTCCATAATGTGTCAGGAAGAGAATTTGGTAATGCGGTCAAAAATGCATTTTTAACTTCTAATGTTTGTAGCATAGATGGCAACTGATTAGGCAAAGCAGTCAATGGATTATCGCTAACTTTAAGATACCAGAGACTATTGGGCAGCTTATTCGGCAAGCTCTCCAAGTTGTTTTTATCTACAAACAAAACGCCCAATGATGAGGGTAAATTATCAGGTAAAGCGGACAATTTATTATCACCAACATTTAATAATCTTAAGTTTGCAGGCAGCTCACTAGGCAAACTAATTATTTGATTTTCTGAAATATTTAAAGACATTAGGTTTTTTGGCAGATGATCAGATAGCGCCGTCAGCTTATTAGCATTAGCACGCAATGCTAATAATTCCTCAGGCAGATACTCAGGCAAGCTAGTTAATTGATTTTGACCTACATACAAATGAGTTAATGCTTTGGGTAAATTATTGGGCAAGTTAGTTAACTGATTATCACTAACATCTAATTCTATTACCCATTCCGGTATAGTAGGCAACGAAGTTAAAGACAAGTCGGATAAGTCAAGAGATGAATTTTTATCCTCAACACAGTCAAAAAATTTCCTTAGCGCAACACTTCTCTGTTCCGCTGGATCGATGTTTGGTTGTGATGCCCAATCACGCCATTCAGTGGTCAGATTCAATAAAGCAGGTGTAATATCCATTGTGCCGCCATCCTAATGCAGGTTAATTGTTAAAAATAACTTATAAATTTAGTAAAATTTAATAATTAGGCTATTTTATTAACAACGCAAAATGTTAACTGCAACAAATATTGCATAAAATAATGGCTAGAAAACCGAAAGCATTAGCAAATAACGGGATGAACAAAAAGAGAATTGTTGCCAGCCGCAAGAGCGTTAATTTGTGGCTGGCAGTTGCATTGCGCGAATAAAAAATAGGTGTGAATAAACGTTATTAAATCATTATCACTCCACTTGATCGAGATAGATAATCATAAATAGCGGCATGCTTGCCAAGGATTCAAGCTCTGGTGCCTTTGGATATTATTTAACAACCCCCAATGATCCATTATTTGGTAATAACGTATTCCAACAATACTAAATAACCAAGCTAACTTAATCTTCATTAAAACAGATAAAAAATAGCAATGATAAAAATAAATCATCCAACGATTAACCGAATAGATGCGTTCAAATAAATTGATATTCAACAGAGCTAACTAAATAATTAAAATCAGTTTTTGTTTGATAATAAGACAATGATGATCTAAAAAGACGACTAAGCAAAAGTTGCCCATAAAGGATCAGTCGGAATATCTGAGATCAAAAGTCCACTTTCAGACGGCGTCAATGTGACATTGGCGGGTTGCAAAAAACGATATTGCTGTTGCTCATCATTATCGTAAATTAATGCTTCCTGCCGATCTTCTGATAAACCTAAATAAACCAGATCATGATTAGCATTTAAACTACTTCCGCCCTGGACTATCCGACCGGCTTTACTATCATACCAAGCTCTTACCGGATTTCCCTCTCGATCCTGTAAACCCTGCAACATGAGGTAATCGGCAGAATTTGGCATCGCATCAATCAGCTTATTCAAATCTAATATAACATCGTCACTATGCTGACGTAACCAATCTTGTGAAACGCCGAGTAAGACGTTTTTCCCCTGGTTATCCAGTAAACTAAATATCCCACCCTCTTGCTGACAAAATAATTTATTATTAATCGGAAAAAGTGACTGAATATTGCTGGCAACCAATTGCGCCTGGCTATTAGACAAACCATTATCTGGTTGAAAATAGAGTGCATGGGTTTGTGGATTATAAAAATAATAACCGGTTGACTCCCCTACCGTAGTCGCCACAAGTATAAATTCTGACAGTGGTGCTGATAACTGCGTTTGGTTGGCAATCACCATATCGGTATGGGGTTGCGCATCACGCTCTGATTGAGCGACTAAGTTTAAGCGGATCACATTATTTACATACTTACCCTTGGTTATTAACCAGTAATGCTGCTCTTGGCCGTCCTTATAGCCAGATAAATAGACAATTTCTGCCAGCCGACTGGGGATAAGAGTAGCTGATGAAACATGCTTATCTAAGTGGTCGATATTAAGGGATGGGGAAGCGTCAAATTGGTTAGACTCAGATAACAACAACCTCGGATTTTTATTTTGCCCTGCAAAATCTACCAGCTGTTTTATCCTATTTAACAATGTTAAAAGATCTTTACTGCCATTAATTGCAACCAATTTCAGCGCTGCATCCTCAACGATATAAACACAGCGCATGCCATTCTGCTCAATCACAAACAGCAATTTACCATTTCCCTGGATCGTATAGCTACGAATAGCGGCATCATTTACCACAGGAAAACTAAATGGCAAATATTGCCGCAATAACTGGCCCGTGCTAATTTCGACCTGCCAAATAGCGGTATCGCGATAAAACCAGGCTTTATCACCATCAACTTTGGCTAACATTGCTTGGCTGAGAAATTCCGCTGCATCTGGCCGATTGGTATAAATAATTCGGCTACGAGCGATTTCATAATAAGCTCTGCCGACCTGTCCCACTGCATTATCTGGTTGATAGTGATCGATGATAACAAATGGCGTCGAATGATCCTGAATATTGGCTAACATTTTTAGATATTCATCCAGTGAATTACTATTATTGAAATGCATTGCATCCATATGGATAATATGCATTTGCTTACTCTTTTCATCAAAGACGAAGGTTCCCTGTTTATTTATTACCGTAATCCGACTGGCATTTTTCGGTAACGTGACGATAACATTATCTATATTGAGATAGTTACCCTCTTCGCTAACCTGCATACTAGTGCCTAACTTAAGATAACGCGCATCCAATAGCCAACGTGTATTGGCATGATTTGATTGTAAGGTTATTGATACACCTTTCGTTAAGCTAATCCGATATTCTCCTTCACCACCAATCAACTGATAACTTATATAGCGCTGAAACTCGACCGGTAATATAGGGAGCACCAAATCCCTGTCGCGATCGTCCAAAATCACTTTAATCGGGGTTGCCACATAATTTGGTATAAGCCGATAGATTGCCCGTTCACCGGGAAAAGCATAAAAATCGAAATCAAACCGACCATCTTCTTCCAGTTTTCTTAATAGAGCAAAACCTCTATCATCACGTGTGGTGACAAAAGGTAAAATCATATAGGCATAATCTAGGTAAGTAATCGGCGTACCTGGCAGGATCAGAACATCATCACCTGGCTTAAAGTTGGATTGACTACTTTGATAGCCCAATCCCTGTCGAATATTGATCGCCTGGCTTTTATCTCGATTTACGCCTCGATTGGGCCAGAACAAGAAATAATTACTGTGACCTGATCCACTGGAATAAGTAGGATCATTACGATAAAGATATTGGCTATCATAAGTCAGTGTATTGTGGCGTAAGTTCAGTTCAGTAATGACGGCGCCTGGAATCGGCTGCATAATTGTGATAACCGCATCACTATCAGCGATTTTTTTCGTTATCCGCCGATAGCCACCTTCTTGATAAGCCAAATCGATATCGGCAAAATAGTTGCCAACTATCTGAACATTATGGGTGACATTACCAAACGCTTCAGCCAACGCGGTGATACCAATCTCTATCCCTAGCAACGGGACAGATAGCGCACCAGTAAAGGTAGCAACCGTGGTTGCCCCTAACATGCTAGCGCCTATTCCTGTGCCAACAACCACTAAATTAGTAATATCAACCCCTAACTGAGCACTAAAAACTGCTCGTTGCAGATCATTTTGCGCATGCGCTAATTCAATACTATCCAAAACGATACTAGCAATATTAAATACACCTGCTAAAACATAGCTGCCATAAAACAACGGGCTCAATAATCCTTTTGTTGCCTGCTGCCCCTAGTAGGCAGCCATTTGATATAAATTAACCAACTTTAAGGTATCTTCCACTGTCCCGTGCACTATTTGCGTCAAATTGAGATAAGAGTGTATATTTAGTGCCACACTGAGGGTGTCTGATAACTCATTATCTACTACGCCAAGCCGATGTTTATTGGCAAACCAGGGGATCAGCTCTTTGAGCAGAAAAGCGGCATTTAATCCACGCACACTATCAACATCCGTCATATTAGTCCGTAAAACTAATGTTTTACCGTTGTAATAATAAACTTTAATAATCATTTCCAGATATTGATTACATTTATTAATAAAATCAACAATATGTTTATTATTAGTGACTAATTTCTTTAATTGATGGGTCTCATTATGAATAAAATGTAAATCATAACTGCCCGGCTGCACTTTACTTTTGCTAAAACTGGCAAAAAGTGGTACCCACTTTTGTAGCGACAAGCGATGATATTGATAAAACTGACTCATAATCGACTGAAATTGTTCAGCCTCTTTAATGAAAGACATTAATTTATAAGAGATAGACCCCAACCTAGCAGGAGCACCTAAGGTCGCTGGTTCAATCGCTGTTTTTGCCAGATGATTAACGGTTTTACCGGCCACCTTCTCTATATGCCAGTCATTTTTCTCGTTATTAAAAAACAGCGTGGTTTTATTACCCGTTTCAAACAAGCGTTTTCTGCCCTCATCATTGACCATCAGCTTAGAAGAGTAGGCAGAAACTGAATAGGGGCGAATCGTTTCATCTAAAGCAGCAGCAAATTGCCTGACATAACTGGTTTGCTGCTTATCGTCAGCCAATGAACAGCCAACTAAATTAATATGTTTCGGCGAAACCGCCAACGCCAGATCTGTCGCTAATTTTTTTAATTGCTGTGCCAGTGGTTTAGCCTCACGCCAGGCCAAGCTGACATGCTCTCCATCAAGCAGGCTTTCCCGACCATGGCCAACTAACTGCCAGCGCTGTCTTGTTTGCTGCTGCAAATGCTCGATATTACCATGCACCGTAAAACTATTTCCCTGACTATCAAGCTGCACTAACACCGATATTTGCGGATGTTTTTTGACTAATTGACTCGCCGCCTCTCTCACTAGCGGATCATTTTCCAGTTGGATAATTAATTGGCCATCAAAACGACTGCTTTCACCTTCATGCTGAAAACTCACCGCTGGCAGTTGCCAATCTGACACCTTACGAACAGAGGTCAAGCTTGCATCATTCTGACTTGAACTAGCCAAGCTAAGGTTAATAGGTAGATGAATCGATTTGGTTTTAAGTTGATTTCCGGTAAAGTTAATTTTTATTAATTTATCAGGAATATAATCAAGCAGGTTAGTAAGTTGATTATTACTGACATCAATCCTGATTAATGAATTTGGCAAATAGTTAGTTAATGTTTTTAATTGATTATTGCTCACAATCAGGTGCGTTAAATTAGCCGGCAGGCTATCAGGTAAGAAGGTTAACTGGTTATGATCGGCATCGAGTAATAATAAACCCGCCGGTAAATGATCCGCTAAGCGAAGCAATTGATTGTGACTGATATCTATACCGAGCAATGTAGTTGGTAAAGTATTGCCTAACGCCATCAACTGGTTATGGTTAACATCCAATAGTATTAACCTTTCAGGTAGGCTAACCGGCAGAGAAGTTAACTGATTATTATTAGCATAAAGCTTTTGGATAGTGGATGGGAGTTCCGCCGGCAACGCTGTCAGCTGATTATCGTTAACATTTAATACTATCAGATTGTTGGGTAAATGATCGGGTAGGCTAGTTAGCTTTAAGTTTGATAAATCAAGCGATCTTTCTTGCAAGCAAAGACAATCAATCATTCGATGAACAGCAGTGTTTCTAGCCTTGGCTTCCGTTGTGGGGGCTTGATCTAACCATTTGAACCATTCTGGAATTAATTCATACGTATCGCTAAAAAATTTAGGTAATTGTGCAGTCTGCTTTTCAATAGTAGCAATGGAAATAGCGGTATGATCCCTAGTGAGCGGATTGTTGTCAATATCAAGAAAAAGTAGTTTATCAGGAAAGTGAGCCGGTAATTCTTTCAGCTGGTTACCGCTAACATTCAAATATTTTAATTTAGCCGGCAGATTAGGCGGCAAAACCATTAGCTGATTATCACTGACATTCAGGTATCTTAGCACATCAGGCAAATGATTAGATAATGCAGATAATTTATTATGACTAATATTTAAATATTTTAATTTAGCAGAGAAAATTACTGGCAGCATTTCCAATTGATTATCACTGACATTAAGATGCCCTAATTGATTTGGCAAACTGTCGGGCAAAGCAGTTAATTGATTACTACTAATGTCGAGTTTCTTTAATTTATTGGATAAATTATTTGGTAGGGATATCAGTTGATTATGACTTACATTCAACGTAATTAAAATATTGGGTAGATTAGTTGGCAAAGAGGTTAATAAATTATTATGTCCATCTAAATGTTTTAACATAATAGGCAAACTATTCGGTAAAGCCGTCAATTGATTGTTACTAATATCAAGATAAACTAATGAATTAGGCAGATTGCCCGGTAAAGCATTTAACTGATTATCGGCCGCATATAAATATTTTAGCTTAGCTGGCAAATGGCTAGGTAAAATTGACAGTTGATTGTTATTTATTCTAAGTTCGCTAATAGTCGCGGGTAAATGAGCGGGTAAACGGGTTAAATGTAAACCGGATAAATCAAGTGAATTACTATTATTATCAATGCAAGCTGTTATTCTTTCTACGGCAATCGCCCTGCCGTTAGCCTAGTCAACAGTAATATTGCTATCAGCCGCCCAATTACCTAACGCCTCCTCTGAAATGTCGATGCTATGCTCAGCAGCGTGCCATTGAGGGAATTGTAATGGAAAGCGAGTCGGAATGGCGTCCAATGGATTAGCACTAAAATCACTGTACTCTAACATTAAAGGCAGATATTCAGGTAAGGTGGCTATCTGATTATTATGTACATCTAAAAAGATCAGTTCTTCGAATAAATGAGTCGGTAAAGCCCGCAACTGATTATTATGCAGAATAAGAGTCACCACATCACTAGGAAAGTGGGCAGGAAACTCAGTTAATTGGTTATAACTGGCATCAAGATAGGATAAATCTTCAAAAAAATGTGGCAATTCAGTTAATTGATTATTATGTACCACGATCTGCTGTAAAAAAACAGGCATAACTTCAGGCAATTGAGTTAATTCATTATTATTAACAATCAGAATCTTGAGGTAAAGAGGTAATGGATTGGGCAACAAATTGAGTTGGTTATGGTGAGCAACAATATATTGTAAGCTTAGCGGTAAATGAGCAGGCAAGCTAATAAATTTGTTATAGCTGACATCCAAAATTTCAAGTGACTCGGGTATATGATTAGGAAATTCCCTCAATTGATTGTGGCTAACATCTAATTCAGTGATCCCATCCGGTAAGTCCTCGGGTAACGCTTTTAATTGATTGCGTTTAACATCTAATTGGGTGATCCCACGCGGCAAATTCCAGCCTAGCCAAGTTAATTGATTGCCGGCAATCAGTAAGCGGTTTAACGCAACAGGCAATTTATCAGGTAGTGAAACTAGTTCATTATAACTCGCATCAATTTCTACTAAAGAATCTGATAAATGGTCAGGCAATTTTTTTAGTTGATTTCGACTAACATTTAACACTTCTAATTCAACCGGTAAACTGCCTTCAATTGCCGTTAATTGGTTATCACCAATATCTAATACTGTTAACCAAGGTGGTAGTTCATCGGGTATATTTTTTAACTGATTACCATAAATTTTAACAATATTTAATTCTGTTGGTAAAAATGGTAGTGAGGCCAGTTGATTGTCATTAGCGAGTAAGGTAAGTAAGTTGTTTGGTAAATTTTTAGGTAGTGCTTTTAATTGATTATGACTAACATCCAACAAAATTAAATCTTCGGGCAATACTTCCGGTAAGCATGTTAATTTATTAGATGCTACATTCAGCATTCTTAGTAGTGCTGGCAGTTGATTGGGTAATACGCTTAACTGATTGATATCGATTGTCAGCGCTTGTAACTTAGGCGGAAGTTTAGCAGGCAGCGCGGTTATTTGATTGTTGCTGACACTTAGATGGTATAACTCGTCAGGCAGTGTATTTGGTAATGCGGTCAAAAATGCGTTATTGACCATTAATTTTTCTAGCTTGAAGGGTAATTTATTAGGTAAAGCAGTCAATGGATTGTCGCTGGCATCAAGATAAAATAGCTCATTCGGTAGATTATCAGACAAACTTTCGAGGTTATTTTTATTAATATATAAAATGGTTAATGATGGGGGTAAATTATGAGGTATAGCCGTCAATTGGTTATCACTAACATCAAATACTGATAATCTGTCAGGCAGATGCTCTGGCAAGCTACTTAATCGATTATGATCAGCATTCAACATAGATAAGTTTTTTGGCAGATTATCAGGTAGCCTAGTCAACTTATTATGATCAACCCTTATTTCTATTAATGTTTCAGGTAGACGCTCAGGTAAGCTAGTTAATTGATTTTTACCTGCATCCAAATGAGTTAATGTTTTAGGTAGATTATCAGGCAATGTGGTTAACTGATTATCATGAATATCTAATGTTATTAACCATTCTGGTAAAGTAGGCAACGAAGTTAAAGACAAGTGGGATAAATCAAGATGTGGATCTTTTTTAATAATACAGGCAAAAACTCTGTTTAATGCGGTCTCTCTCTGTTCCGATGGATTAATATTTGGTTCTGATGCCCAATCACGCCATTCAGTGATTAAACTCCATAAAGCAGGTGATAGATCCATTATGCACCATCCTAATCTAAGCAAATTGTTAAAAATGACTTATTAATTTAGCAAAATTTAACAATTCAGCTATTCAAGAATGTTAACTACATCAAATATTACATAAAATGATTGATAGAAAATGATTGCTAGAAAATAGTAAGCGTTAGCAAACATCTGAATGAACAAAAGGAGAATTGCTGCCAGCCGCAAGATTGTTAATTTGCCACTGGCAGTTGCATTGCGTTAATAAAAGATAAGGGTCAAAATTTATCGAATCATCATTACTCCTTTTGATCGAGATAGCTAATAATAAAGAGTGGTTTGCTTGCCAGTGATTCAAGCTCCGGCTCCTCAGGATATTGTGATAAGAGCGGCAGAAAAACGGATTGGCCAATGATGCTGCGACTCGGTGGCGCTGCGGGTCTTAATGCCCATACATTATGGTAGATTATCGGTACTGTCTGTCCTTGCCAATCGGAGTTACCAACATACAGCATAATATGACCTTTTATATAAACTAATGTTTTAAATGGCTGGCCATATTTCATCAAATAATTAATCCGTTCATTGGTTGAATGATGACTCAGGTCAATTCGCTTGCCACTTAACGATTGGGGCAGTGAATCTCTTGGCAGAAAAATACCAAAAGGCAACATAAGATTTCTCACTTCAGCAGAACAGTCATTAAAACCATAAAGATTTCCCCAGCCATAATTCTTGCCTTGCATATATTGGATGATATGAGCCATATTTTCTGCGGTTGGTAAGATAGGTATCTGACGCACTTGTTGCTCAGACTGTGCTGTATAACGAATACTGGCATAACCATCGTCACCGGATGCTGGTAATGCAATTTTTGCCTTACCATTAATCGATTTTATTGGCAATAATGTGCCTGTACGGGCGGTAAATCTAAATATGCCCTGTTCATCAGTGAAACTGGCATTATCATTAATGACTGCAGCCAACTTTTTGTTTGCCATGGCTGTCCACTGCTGGATAAAATGATCATTTACTTTAGCAATATGTGAACTATCCACCCATCCCATGACCGTTGATGAAACAATGAAACTCCAGGATTTATCTGCTGTTACTGCCGCAATGTAAATCGGTTCAGCTGGATGAAGGGCTGAATTTTGCAGCATATCGAAAGGATAACCTTGACCTGCCCCACGCGGATCTTCAAAAGCAGGATAGGCAGTTGGTAGGAATCTTACCGCGGTTTCACGCAAAGTGATCGCTCGGGCAGCAGGAGTATATTGATCAGCTATCGGTACGGATACCCGATGTTGCATTTTTGCTTTCCAGTTAGCATCTAATAAGCGAAAATTTTCACCATAGTGACTCACATTAGGCGCAGTAAACTCTTCCGCAAAATGGGATAAATTTCTTTTCGCACCTTTTGCATCCTGTAAAACTGACTGAATGTAATTCTCATTCCAGGGAGAGTGTTCCCCAAAATAGTGTGCCAACAGGTTATCAAGCGCTTCTTTTTGTTGTACTTTAGTTAAAAATGGTTGTCGATAGCTCGGTTCATTAGGCGGGATCCAGCGAGCGCTATTTTGGGGATAATTAGCTATCGGAAAAAGTTTTTTCGTTTGATCAATAAAGATAATATCTTGCTTATTGCTAAATGATGACGATGTAGGCGGCGTTTTACTGCCACAGCCAATCAATAATAATAGAATGCTAAAGCTAATAATCTTTTTCATTAATGCCAGCTCCTCGAGATTTATTACTTTTTATTATATCCATGTCATGCTAACTTATTTGATTTTTAATATTAAGCGTAATTAAAATGACTACTTAAATTATATTACATCATTTATTATTAATAATAAAAAAATAAAGTGTAAATTTTTAACATTCAGCCGCTTAATAATAATTCATTTATAGTAATTATCGTTAATTTGTTAACAACGATAGTTCTTATATATATTTTTAATGATTTAAAATTAATATTAACAATATTATTAATCATAAATATTTGTAAAATTAACTGATCTTTAATACCCTATCATTAGTAATGATAAAAAATAAATATTCATATATTTTGTAATTTAATATTTAACTTATAAATAATTTATTAATTTCATACTAAATTATTGCCATGTTAAGACAGGCTTTAATTCTGTTATTTTATATCTAGAAAGTTGATATAATGGATAAAATAAAAAATTATTAAATAAAATAGTAGCTGAATATTAAATTTCAACATTTATCACCATTAATGCAAGTTTATTTTTTACCATTTACTTACCTTTATTTAATAAATAAATATAATTAGACAAAATATTAACAAATGGATTACCTTTTCATGGTTATTGTTTGTACTATCGATGCATAAGTGAATGAGTAAATACTCAATTAACATAAGGAACTTAATATGAATATTGTTATAAAACGTGGGTTATTAATATTATCAGTAACTTCTGCAATAGCAGCAACCTTTTCATCGAGTGTATTTGCAGAACCTGCAGGAAAACAACAATATTACTGCAAAGGAAACTACGGTAATAAAGATGATCAAGGAGTATGGGATTGGATTTTCACTGCCTCTAGCGAACAAGAGGCTAGAGAACAAGCCAAGGAGCAATATAAAGTTGATGGCCCCAATTCTTTTGTTAGTATCAGAGAATGTACACTTGAAAAGTAAATTTACGCAATGAACCTGTAATATCCTCCATGCCAACAATGGCAAGGAGGCTCTTATATGTCGATATTAATTAACTGGATCATGCTATTTAAGCTAAAATTCTAACCAATATTTTATCGCCCCTTTTTACCATTATCAGGCGCTAATAACATAACAACTGTTTCAAAAGGTGCTAAGGTCACTAATGCCGATTTATTAATCTTAGCCGGTTTTTTACTACCATTTTTACTAATATAATTCAGGCTAACTTGATAACTTTGTGGCGCGCCAGCCGGTAATTCTAAATCATGCTGTAAATCCAAATAATAAACTTGGAGTTTATCCGATGGGTTTCTTAAACTAATAATCGATTTATTGTTACTCCAGGCAGCCCAACCATAGATCGCTAATTTGGTCGGATCACTACCTATCCAATGGCTGTCAAATAAAATAGCTTGATTTTCACGTGCCCAATTTGCTGCAGTAGCTAATACATGCCAATTATTATCGCTCAACAGCTCAGGCGTAATATACAATTCTTGTAACTGAGTACCGCTAGCGAAATAACTCCAAACTTGATCAGCAAAGTCCTGCTCTGATTGTCGAGCAAGATATTTGGCTTGCTTAGCATAAATAATACCATGTAACATCAAGGAATTAAGGGGAAATAATGGCCCTTTCATCACAACTGAACGATAGGTTTCAGCATCACGATAAGTCAGCCATTGTTGTACTTTAGTACCCGGGCCATAAAAATTAACATCATCACCCCCACGCCAAATCGAATCAGCGTAAAAAAGCCAGGAAGGTGTCGCTTGAGTGCCTGTGGTCAAGTTAATATAAAGTTTATTATTGGCTTTTCGCATATCACTAATCATATGGATTGCCGCAGCAAAATCACTGGTAAATGGACTACCTGGAATTACCTTATCCGCATTGCCGGTACCATCCAGTTTAAACATAGTAATATTTTGTTGTTTAATTAACTCTAAAATACGTTTATGAAAGTTGGCATAATAATTAGCACCGGATAAAGCCAATTTACCATCCATGATCTCATAACCAAATTCAGCAGCATGTGAAACGCGAATATCGCGTGGTTTGTTATATCCGCCCCAAGGTGATAACCAAATGCCTAAGGCGGCATGATATTTTTCAGCCGCTAATTTTAATTTATTAAACTCATTAGGAAAATTGGCACTGAATCCCCAATTACCTTTTAAATTATCCCAACCATCATCAAATAAATAGCCATTTAATTTTACACCGCGTTTATTGACCAGCTCTTCGCCATACTGTTCAATACGTAATAATGCTTGCTTTTCGGTATAAGGATTAAAAAAACCAATATCAAGCCAAGAGTTATAGTGCAAATATGGATGATAAGGACGAGCACGGACAACATTTAAAAACTGATTGACATGACGACGCAATTGACCGCTTTCATAAGTGCCAATATAAGTTTTATAACTGAGTGTATGAGCGGGTTGTAGAGGAATGGCCTGCACTATTTTTTGTGTCACTCCGCCCTCATAAGCCGTCGTATTGGTTAACGGATTTTCTGGAATAATAAAAAATGAATCACTAATAATTGGAGAACTGACAACCGAACCATAAACAAAAGGCGCTTGGGTCTTAAAAGGCATTAATGACACCAGACTCATGTTTAAGGGTTCATTTGCAGCTGTGATGCGGATTTCATAACGAGCAAAATCTGCTTGGTCATATAAAGTAAGTATCGTTGTTACTTTAATATTATTCCTAATATAATTGATTGTAATGGTCTCTTTATCCTGCTTTATAGCTTGCAAGTTAAAATCTTTTTCAGTTAATTTTATTCCTGAATTAAAACTAATTTCAAATAAATTATTAGTTTTAATGACATCATTATCTTTATTATTTTTAAAGCACAATAATAAACCTTTAGTATTATTGGATAATAGAATATTAATATTTTTACCCGATAGTTGATACTCTTTTGCCTGTAAAGATTTTACTAAACATAAAGTTATAAACACACTTAATATAATAACCCTCAATGCTCTCATGCAATAAACTCCTATTGACTGCTTAATTATTTTATTTTGCAAAAATCAAGTCCAAAAGCATGTAATACGCGTTATTACAGCAAAAACTTTATCAAGAAATTGTGAACAGTTTAGCAATTGTTGGTTTATTTAACTAAAATCAATCCTATAAAGTAATATTTATCGATGCAAAAATAGATAATAGGCGGATTTTTTAACAAAAAATCCTGTCATTAAAAACATTTAACAACTTATTTAATATTTTTTACAGCTTGCTATTTTAATTTATTACATTCAATATCAGCATAAATTTTTACAATTTATTTATGATTAACTTACCCTATTTTTAGCAAAAATTTTTATACTAAATATTGATTATTAAATTTTATTTACGATCCTTTATTCTATTTTTTTCATTTGTTGACATACTATCTTATTGCAATATTACAAATAAAAAACATTTTAATTTAATTAGACAGTTATATTAGTTAATACCATAATAAAAAATTATCTAATATTGTATTAATATCTGATAAAATAAATTTTTATCGCAATTCTGGTCGATTTAAAATCAGCTTAAGTCAAATGTAGTGGATGCTTTTACCGTTAATCATCAGTGGTAAATATAAATATCCTCTGCCTCTTAGCAAACAAATTTGACCCAAAAAATAAAAAGACTATTATATATGTCTTGCTAGCTGTTATTATTAGCCCTATTATCGATTACTATAAAAATTTGCAACCATGGATAAATTTACCCGTCCTACACTAACGCTGCCTAATGGCGCTAATAAATTATTACTGCACTCTTGTTGCGCTCCCTGCTCAGGTGAAGTAATGGAAGCACTAAGTGCTTCAGGTATTGATTATACTATTTTTTTCTATAATCCAAATATTCATCCACAACGAGAATATGAGATCCGTAAAAACGAAAATATTCGTTTCGCTGAGCAACATAATGTACCGTTTGTTGATGCTGATTATGATAGTGATAACTGGTTTAGCCGCGCTAAAGGAATGGAGCAAGAACCTGAGCGTGGAATTCGTTGCACTATGTGTTTTGATATGCGATTTGAGCGTACCGCGCTCTACGCTGCTGAGCATGGTTTTAGCATTATCTCCAGTTCATTAGGTATTTCCCGCTGGAAGAATATGCAACAGATCAATGACTGCGGTAAGCGAGCCGCCAGCCACTACGATGGCCTTACTTATTGGGACTATAACTGGCGTAAACAAGGCGGTTCAGCCCGAATGGTGGAAATTAGTAAGCGCGAACAATTTTATCAACAAGAATATTGCGGTTGTATCTATTCTCTGCGTGATACTAATAAACATAGGCGCTCACAAGGACGCGAGATTATCCGCATCGGGGTTAAATATTACACTGCCGACAAATAATAGCTCGAACAAAAATAGCAATGCCTGGCTTTAGCCAGGCATTTTTTATGCAATTTGATAAGCTATTTACCAGGCCGCAAGGCTGGAAACAGAATAACATCACGAATTGTATGGCTATCGGTTAATAACATGATCATCCGATCAATACCAATACCTAAACCGGCCGTTGGTGGCAATCCATGCTCCAGTGCAGTGATATAATCCTCATCATAAAACATGGCTTCATCATCACCTTCATCTTTCTGACGAACCTGCTGTGCGAAGCGCTCAGCTTGATCTTCTGCATCATTAAGCTCAGAAAAACCATTACCAATTTCACGACCACCAATGAAGAATTCAAATCGATCGGTAATAAATGGATTATTATCATTCCGACGAGCCAACGGAGAAACTTCTGCTGGGTATTCAGTAATAAATGTCGGTTGGATCAAATGGCTTTCCGCCACTGCCTCAAAAATCTCACATTGTAAGCGACCTAATCCCCAACCTTTTTCTGGCTCAATATTCAGTGATTTTGCGATCGCTGTCGCTTTAGTCATATCATCTAAATCAGCCAGAACCGTTTCAGCACGATATTTAACTATCGCTTCTTTCATGGTCATTTTGCTAAAAGGCTGCCCGAAATCAAATAAATGCTCACCATATTTTACCTGAGTTGTGCCTAATACTTCTTGTGTTACCGTTCGGAATAACTCTTCAGTTAACACAATAAGATCTTTATAATCAGCATAGGCCATATAAAGTTCCATCATGGTAAACTCTGGATTATGCCGCGGTGAAATACCTTCATTACGAAAATTACGATTAATTTCAAAAACTCGCTCAAATCCACCTACAACTAAACGTTTCAAATAAAGTTCTGGCGCAATACGCAGATACATATCAATATCTAACGCATTATGATGAGTAATAAATGGACGAGCTGCTGCACCACCTGGTATAACCTGCATCATGGGTGTTTCAACTTCCATGAAATCTTTACTAACCATGAAGTTACGTAAGGCAGACAGCACACGTGAACGCGTAATAAAAGTTTGCCGTGAACGATCATTGGCAATAAGATCGAGATAACGTTGGCGATAACGCGTTTCTTGATCTGCCAGTCCATGGAATTTATCCGGCAAAGGACGCAATGCTTTGGTTAACAAATAAACTTCATAACCATGAATGGTTAACTCACCGGTTTTGGTCTTAAATAATTTACCTTTAACACCGAGGATATCGCCCAGATCCCATTTCTTAAACTGTTCGTTATAAATCCCTTCCGGTAAATCATCACGAGAAATATAAATCTGAATACGACCGCCCATATCTTGTAAGGTAGCAAAAGAGGCTTTACCCATGATACGGCGTGTGATCATTCGCCCGGCAACAGAGACATCAATATCCAGATCAATAAGCTGCTCCGCCTCCTGATCCGCATACTTACCATGTAAATCACTAGATAAATACTCGCGGCGGAAATCATTAGGAAAAGCAATGCCATTACCTCGCAATCCCGCCAGTTTTTCTCGACGAGTTTTTAATTCATTATTTAAATCAAGGGACTGCTCAGTACCCTGTTGTTGTTGAGACATCTTTTTTCCTCATAGGCCAGCTTTTAAGCTTGCTTCAATGAATTTGTCCAGATCACCATCCAGTACCGCTTGGGTGTTGCGATTTTCAACCCCTGTACGTAGATCTTTAATTCGAGAATCATCCAGCACATAAGAACGAATTTGGCTACCCCAGCCAATATCAGATTTATTTTCTTCTAATGCTTGTTTATCGGCATTTTTCTTTTGCATCTCTAGCTCATATAATTTTGCTTTAAGTTGCTTAAAAGCCTGATCTTTATTTTTATGTTGTGAACGGTCATTCTGACATTGAGTCACAATGCCAGTTGGAATATGGGTTATACGTACCGCTGATTCTGTTTTATTAACATGTTGACCACCAGCCCCTGATGCTCGATAAACATCAATACGCAAATCTGCCGGATTGATTTCAATATCAATATCATCATCCACTTCAGGATAAATAAAAGCTGAGCTAAAAGAGGTATGGCGACGACCGCCTGAATCAAAAGGGCTTTTACGCACTAATCGATGAACACCCGTTTCAGTACGTAACCAACCATAAGCATATTCACCAATAATTTTTATCGTGGCAGATTTTAAGCCAGCAACATCACCATCTGACGCTTCAATAATCTCTGTTTTAAAACCTTTTGACTCAGCCCAACGCAGATACATACGCATTAACATGCTAGCCCAATCTTGCGCCTCCGTTCCCCCTGAACCTGCCTGTAAATCAAGATAACAATTAGCACTGTCATACTGGCCTGAAAACATACGACGAAATTCCAATTGACCCAGTTTTCCTTCTAACTGCGCTAACTCTGCTACCGCCTCATGAAAAGTGTCTTCATCATCGGCTTCAATTGCCAGATCGAGCAAACCAGATACATCATCTAAACCTTGTATTAACGCATCAATAGTTTCGACTATTGCTTCAAGAGAAGAACGTTCCTTACCCAACGCTTGGGCTCGCTCGGGTTCATTCCATACATCAGGCTGCTCAAGTTCGGCGTTTACTTCTTCCAAACGCTCTTTCTTGGCATCATAGTCAAAGATACCCCCTCAAGATCTTCGTCCGCTCAGACAGATCCTGAATTTGATTTTTTATTGGATTAATTTCAAACATAACCTTGTATCTTATTTATGTTATTTTCATTAAAAAAGTCATAAAAATATAAACCGCCTATTGTAGCGGATCTGATTGCTGGATTATAGTTTTTCAGTCAATATGCTCGATAATAATCCCTTTTTACCAATCAATTAGCCGCTTTTAGTCAGTAAATGCCTCTATGAGAATCATGCTTTAAATCCAAATATTAGCAAGTAAGTGATAGAAAAATGTTGGCTATAAGTAAGGCATACCTACCACTTTCAGTGAAAAATAATGGTTAGAATAAGTTAAATACTATTCACAAGGCCACAAATGCTGAATGAGTAACTGGATGTTACGATTACCGCGATACTCATTGACATCAAGTTTATAAGCTAATTGAACCATTTTAATACTATTGTCAGGCCAATAAGCAGTATCAATATTAAAGGCGATGCCATCTATCATCGGGCCACCAGCCAGTGGTTCTAACATCACTTTTAGATGACAATCACCAACAAGACGTTGTTGCAGTAACCTAAATTTGCCATCAAAGATAGGCTCGGGAAAAGCCTGTCCCCATGGTCCGCCATTTCTAATTAGTTCAGCAATATCCAGCGACAACTCTTCATTATTAAGCTCACCATCACTCCAAATAACCCCTTCAAGCATATCGTTATCCAGCAGTTCTGCCATTAGATTAGAAAAGTTCTCTTGAAACTGAGTAAATTTTTGTTCCTCCAACGTTAATCCTGCTGCCATAGCATGGCCACCAAACTTTAAAATTAATCCCGGATTAAGCGTATCTAAGCGCTCAAGTGCATCTCGTAAATGTAAACCATTAATGGAACGCCCTGAACCCTTTAAAATCCCTTCGCCTGCTGGCGCAAAGGCGATAACCGGACGATGAAAACGTTCTTTGATGCGAGAAGCCAATATTCCTACTACTCCCTGATGCCATTCTGGATGATAGAGTGCTAGACCATTAGGTATTTGATGACGTTTTTTTTCTATTTGTGAAAAAATATGCCAAGCCTCTTGCTGCATATCTTGTTCAATTTCGCGCCGGGTACGATTTAAGCTGTCTAATTCATTAGCCAATTTTCTGGCGTGAACGATATCATCAGTCAATAGCAGCTCCACACCAATTGACATATCATCTAATCTTCCTGCAGCATTTAGCCGTGGCCCAATTGAGAAACCTAAATCATTAGCAACCAGACGACTAACATCACGCTTGGAAACTTCAATCAAAGCTTTGATCCCAACACAGCTGCGACCTGCCCGAATACGATTTAAACCTTGATAGACTAAAATACGATTATTACTATCCAAGGGAACAACATCTGCCACCGTCCCTAATGCCACCAAATCTAATAATTCAGCCAGATTAGGCATCTTACGCGACTGTTGCTCAAACCAACCCGTCTGACGCAACGCGGCGCGTAAGGCTGACATCAAATAAAAACTGACACCAACACCCGCTAATGCTTTTGATGGAAAGTGACAATCAGCTAAATTAGGATTAATAATTGCTTCTGCGCAAGGCAAGTTTTCTCCTGGCAAATGGTGGTCGGTAATAATCACTTTTATACCATGTCGATGCGCAACAGCAACGCCTTCATGGGAGGATATGCCATTATCAACAGTAATAATAAGTTGCGCTTTTCTTTTAATAACTTCATCAACAACCTGCGGGCTAAGCCCATAACCATCTTCAAATCGGTTAGGAACCAAATAATCAAAATGACGATATCCCATCGCGCTCAGCGCTCGCAGTGTCAATGCGGTACTCGTTGCACCATCGGCATCGAAATCACCGACCACAATAATCTGCCAATGTTCATTCAGGGCAGTGATTAACAATTGAACCGCAGTTTCAATACCATTAAGTGATTGGTAATTAAGTAATCCTTTAGCTCCTGTTTCTAACTCATTTTCTGACAACACACCTCTCATGGCATACAAACGGCGTAATATCGGAGACAAATGAGTAGGGAGGTGGCTATCATCTGCTTTTGGTCGGCGACGAAGCTGTATTTTCATATTTATTGTTAACTCATTATTATTTTTTTCTTAAGTTTTTCTAACCCTTTAACTAAATCATCGGCTGTCATATAACCCGGTATTACTGTGCCATCTTCCAATACCAAAGCGGGTGTTCCATTGATACCAAGCATATGACCGATATTAAATTGAGCAGCAATATCAACCGTTTGGCATTTTTCAATTGGAGAAATCGTTTCACCTTTAAAAGCGTCTGTTAATGCTTTTTGTCGATCAGCGCTACACCAGATAGATGTCATTGTTTTAGCTGACTCATGGTGAAGACCATTGCGAGGGAATGCCAAATAACGTACTGTGATACCCTTTTTATTATATTCTGCTATATCTTGATGAAATTTCTTGCAATAACCACAGGTAACATCGGTAAACACGGTAATAGCATATTTTTCCTCTGGTGCCTTAAATATGATCATTTGGTCACTCATCGCTTCTATTTTTTTTGCCAAGATCTGATTTGTGACATTAACCGGCATTTGTCCACTTAAATCATAAATAGGTCCTTCTAATAAATACTTACCGTCTTCGGTGACATAAACCAACCCTTGGTTAGTGATCACTGTACTCAGACCAACAATAGGTGACGGATGGATATTCTCAGTTTCTATGCCCATTTTATTCAATGTTCTTTTAATAGCCACATCATCAGCCAAAACAGAATGTGACACTGCGACCAGCAGACTAATTAACCATACAATATTTTTTTTCATTTAAAATTTCCTTGAACCTCAATCAACCTCGAGGATGATGTTGTTGATGCAATTGCCTTAACCGCTCTGTAGCAACATGGGTATAGATCTGTGTGGTAGAAAGATCACTATGTCCAAGCAACATTTGTACTACCCGTAGATCGGCGCCATGATTTAGCAAATGGGTTGCAAATGCATGTCTTAATACGTGAGGAGAAAGTTTTGCACTATCAATTCCAGCAATTGCTGCATAATATTTAATTCGATGCCAAAAAGTCTGACGCGTCATTTGAGTACCTCTTTTACTCGGAAATAACACATCATTGGTCAATCCATTAAGTAAGATTGGACGGCTCTCCGTTAAATAAGTTTCCAACCAATAAATAGCCTCTTCACCCAAGGGTACCAACCGTTCTTTATTACCTTTTCCCACTACCCGAATAACACCCTGACGCAAACTAATATCTGTTAATGTTAGCCCAACCAGTTCAGAAACACGCAACCCACAAGCATACAACACCTCAAGCATTGTTTTATCTCTTAATTCAATCGGATCCTGCGTAGTAGGCGCATGCAGTAAATCTTCAACTTGTTTCTCATTAAGATCTTTAGGTAGCCGTTTTGGCAACTTAGGTGCCGACAATTGTGCCGTTGGATCATCGGTGCGTAATTTTTCACGATAGAAATACTGGAATAAGCGCCGCATGGCACTAAGTAAACGAGCAGAACTCGTTGCTTTATAACCGCCCTCTACGCGTTCTGCCAAAAAAGATTGTAAATCCATGACGCCAACCGTAAGCAGATCATAACCTTGGCGTGACAACCAACCAACTAATGTTTGTAAATCAGTACGATAAGAAGAAAGTGTATTAGCCGCTAAATCATGCTCAAGCCAAATAGTATCGAGAAATTGTTCTATCAACGGATGACTGTCTCTATTTTTTTCAGTTGACACAACAGCACTCCTAGTAAATTAATTGCACCCTATTATGCCTCAAAAAATACTTTCTGCCACAATGGCATACTAACATTTATGCAGGTTGTTTCTTTATTAATTAAATTAGAATAATAATTTATATAACTAATTAAAATTAATAAGTTAAATCAATATCCACTGATTAATTATAGTATTTAATATTGTGAATTAGGAATCAGTAATGCTCAATTCATCTTAGTTTTTTATCAATTAATAACTATTATCTACATTAATCGTTATTAAATTTGCTAAAAAATAAAAATCATGATGATGTTATTATAATCATCCTGTTTCAAAAAATATAAAAAAACAACTACGCTATTATTCAATTAATTTTACTATAACCAATTGATATTTTGATAAGTTGTTATTTCAATAACATATTAGCTAAAAAAACACTATACAAAATAAAACAAAAAATAATTTAATGTTATAAACAGATGAGTTACATTACAAATGATTAAGTTGTTTATTTAATAATGAATATAAATTTTTAATAACAATTAAATATATAATTAAAAAGGATAATAAATATGCCAGTAAATATTATCTATTCTGCCATTCCAACAACTAAAAATTCACATGGTGTTGAAAAAAGAGCAATTGGCAAATCAATTTTTCTAAATCAAGCTAATGGTACACCTATTTCTTTAGCGCCTGGCTTACCAAATCTAGAACAACAATTTGCTGAAATGGGAATTGTTGATCTTCGTACTCATGATTGGTATGGCGTATGCTATATTGATAGTTACTTTGATACAACCGCTACGAATTACCTGGATCAGATAACAAACAATGCCCCTAGTGATGTTAAAGAACAAATAAACCATTATGCTGATGATTTTTTTAATCGAAGAACTATTTGCTTAAATGCTCCACAATATTTTTCTGCTAAAGAAGAGCCACAATTCAATTGGCAACCAACCGATGCCTATCTTAAAAACTCTTTATCAAATAAATATTATCAAGGTAAACAAAAACCGAATATATTATTTAGAATAGGCAGAATGCTTAATGGCGGGAAACATAAACCAACCAATATTGAAAAATATTGTCAATTAGTAAAAAAATTAGTAGAAAGATATAGTATTAATTATCATTTGATAGGTCTTGCTTATCCGATTTCTGAATACGAAATTTGGAATGAACCCGATCTTGGTTTCTTCTGGACAACTCCCGAAGATAATCAGCTCGCAGTTGTCGAGTTTTATGATTTTTATCGTGCCGTTGCCAATACAATTCGAGCAACCGCACCTTGGGTAAAAATTGGTAGTTGTGGAACTACTTTTGTTTTTAAAAATGAAAATTTTGTCGATAACTTTATTGCCTATATAAAAAACAAACATGTTCCTTTTGATTTTTACTCATATCATTATTACGCAATTCATACTGCCAACCCGAAAAATATTTATGAAATCCAAGATTATGTGCGTAGTAGACTCGATAAACATGGCTTTCAGCAGGTAAAATGCTATATCACTGAATGGGCATTAACCGCTTATGCCAGTAAAATTAACAATACTAAGAACCAAAGTCATGTTGCTGCTGCCTATTTACTCTCTTTTTTGATTCACGCAGAACAAGCTGGCGTAGATAAAGCCTATCTATATCGAGCTGATGGCGCAGAATTTGGTTTATTTAATAGCAACAGTTACGCTAGCTATGCCGCCCAAGCATTTTGGTTATATAATCAATTTGCATCCCATCGTGATTCATCGATTATTAAATTAACAGATACTTCTAAAACTGGCATAACGACAACTGGCGCAATTAATGCCAACAATCAAATAAACATACTTATTGCCAATTATACAGCCGATCCCACTATTGTTGGCGAAAGTGGTCAAACAAAACTACCCACAGGCGTCAAACTGCAATCACAATATTATATTGATACCGCGATCCCTGCTAACCTACTCGATAGTGAGCGTTGGTATGGCAGCAATATTGTACCACCACGTAATAGAAATAAAGTGCTATATAATGGTAAGCCGGTGCCAAATGGCCCAAATTGGCCAAATAAAAATGACCAATTAAAATACGACGATGCCAACTATCAGCAATCGAGTACAGGATATATTGTTACCGTAACAGATATCCCCGCTAATTTTAATCACTATAAGATTATTTTACATAAAGTTTTTAATGGCGGGCAACGTCAATCACTTAATGGAGAAACCTTTATTTATGAACATAAGCACGCCTTTGGCGTGAGCATCGCGGCAAAGGCGCTCTATTTCTAGGCAATTCCCTTCTCGTCTTTTATACTCTGCTCTATGTACATCCCCAGACCTGCAAAACTGCTATTTCAATACGATGACGGATGGAACCTTTTCATCGAAAATAATCACGTAGATGAATGGCAACTACTCTCTGTCGAAAAGATGCTCGCCTGCAGCACCTGCGCTATGGGCGTTCGCCGTTATTGCTGTTCTTCACCTGAATGCTCTCATTCACGCTTCTT
>NZ_AUCC01000034.1 GCF_000429565.1 Arsenophonus nasoniae DSM 15247 | reverse complement strand
CCACCTTATCAATGCCAGCCATAACCTACGTCGAAAACAAAAAGCCTTATCTCGCAAGCAAAAAGGGAGTACTAATCGCCGTAAAGCCCGAATACAGCTTGCAGGTGTACACGAACGGGTAGCGAATGCCCGTGCTGATTTTCAACACAAACTCTCTCGTGCAATTGTTGACGAAAACCAAGCGGTAATAGTAGAGACACTGAAATCGGCGAACATGATGAAAAACCGCTGTCTGGCACGCGCTATCGGTGATGCAAGCTGGCATGGTTTTATCACAAAACTGGAATATAAAGCCGCAGAAAAAGGCATACATCTGGTAAAACTGGATCAATGGTTTGCCAGTACGAAAACCTGTCATTGCTGTGGTCACAAAATGTCAGAAATGCCACTACATAAGCGTATCTGGCAATGCCCTGAATGTGGAGTTGAACATGACCGCGATATCAATGCGGCAATCAATATCCGACACAAGGGTATATTGGAATTACAAGCGGCGGGACACGTCGTTTCAGCCCATGGAGACCAGCGTGAATCCGTCGTAAGACGGTTGCGGTCTGAGAAGTGGGAAGCCTCGCCGTTTACGGCGGGGAGCAGTCACTTACTCGTATACAGTGCGCTAAAAATACCAGGAATTGCGCTATTTTTTAGCGCTTCTGCTGTATTATTTCTATGTTGCTGGGATAAGTTTTTGTTATTTTCTGATAATACTTGTTAGTTTTGGCTGATGGTTAGCGCAATTGATGGCGGAGCGTGTGGTCAACATCTATTGTTCTCGCTGCTAACTTATTGAGGCTTAAAGCGTAAGCCAAATTCCAGCATTAACAAATTCATATCGCCAATTGAATTATTGGCTAAGTTACCATAAAGTCAGTCCATTTTTAGCAACCAGCTGCAACCTATCGCTGAGCAATTCTCCATCTGGAAAGTGTAGCTTAGGGGCAATTTCAGCTAAAGGATAAAGCATAAACTCCCGTTCTTTAAGGCCATAATGGGGGATAGTTAAATGTGCTGTCTGAATAATTTGTTGGCCATATAACATAATATCCAAATCAAGCGTTCTTGGGCCCCAACGATCAGCTTTACGTGTTCTACCATGCATTGCTTCAATCGATTGGGTATGTTCAAGCAGGGTTGCGGGCAATAACTCAGTATCTAACGCGATAACGGCATTCAGATAGTCAGGTTGCCCTTGTGGCCCCATAGGTTTAGAATGATAGAAAGAAGAAACGGTAACCGGCTTGGTATTGGGTAATTGATGCAACTCTTTAATAGCACTTTGTACTTGTTGTAAAGGATTATTTAGATTGCTGCCAATGGCGATATAAACACGCTCCATCTTTAATTAACTCGGTTATTTTTTATCGGTTTACGGTTAGTATGATTTCGGCGATGCGACCAATTACGACGATGAGTTGGTATATTACCTAACTCCGAGATCATTTCATGTTGTAGGCTATTACTGGCTTGTTGAAATTCAGCCCACCAATGAGCCAGTTCTTCTAATTCACGCCGCTTTTCTACGTTGGCGCGTAGCTCTAGCAGATCAAACGCAGCGCGAAATTTTGGATGTTCAAGTAGTTTATCTGCTTTTTTCCCTTGGCGCCTTGGTAGTCGCAATTGTAGCTGCCAAATATCGCGCATTATTGAAGTAAGCCGTTTAGGGATAGCGATAGAGCGGCATTGCTCATCAAGGATATCATTCATTGCGATAGCAAAGGCTTCGTAATAGGGTAAACCACTTTCCTGAGAAAGTCTTTCTGCATGTTCTACCAGTGGGTACCACAACATGGTAGCAAATAAGAATGCCGGATTAACACGTTTATTATTCTTTATTCGATAATCAGTATTTTGCAGCACCTGATTAATGATAAGCTCCATCGGTGAATCATTATTGGCGGTGAAGTGGCGTTCAACTAGCGGAAATAATGATTGAAAGAGATTATAACGTTTTAATTGTTGATAGGTTTGATAACCTTGACCAGTCTGAAGTAATTTGAGCGACTCTTCAAATAGACGTGCCGATGGAATGTCTTTTAACAAATATGCCAGTTGTGGAATAGGCTTGGCAGTTTCGGCATCGATTTGCATATTTAGTTTACAAGCAAATCGAATAGCGCGTAGCATCCTAACGGGATCTTCTCGATAACGAATTTTGGGATCACCAATTAAGCGGATCATACCGTTATTTAAATCTTCAAATCCACCCACATAATCACGTAGGGTAAAATCGTTAATTCTGTAGTATAGGCTATTGATGGTAAAGTCGCGTCGAATGGCATCGTCTTCAATGTTACCGAAAATATTATCTCTCAGTAACATACCACTTTGTGCTTTGTGAGCCATGTCCTTATTATTAGTATCAGTTTGTTCATGAGAACCACGAAAAGTAGCGACTTCGATGATTTCATAACCAAACATGATATGTGCTAAACGAAAACGGCGTCCGACTAAACGACAGTTACGAAATAATTTGCGAATTTGTTCCGGTGTCGCATTTGTAGTAACGTCGAAGTCTTTAGGTTTTTTACCTAATAGTAAATCTCTGACACTACCACCGACCAGATAGGCTTCATAGCCAGCATTATTGAGACGATAAAGAACTTTCAGTGCATTGTCACTGATGTCTCTGCGCGAGATAGGATGCTTATCTCGTGGAATTATGGATATTGAAGTATTTATAGCAGAGGCAGGTATAGATTTATCTGCTAATTGAGTACTTTTAATGGTTTTCGTACCCCGATATCTTTTTGTTAGTAAAGCTTTTACCTTAGTCTTGGACTTAGTGTTGGTCGCAGAACTATCATAAGATTTCTGTTTACTTCGATTGTTTTTTTCTTCTCGTATCAATAAATTACGACAGAAATTGGCTACCCGGGTAAAAATAATACACCTCGATATCTAATGCGATTCTAGTTAAAAAAATAAATACTAATAATTAATCATATCTTATAGGATTTTTTTTGAGAATGCCTAAGTAGGATAAAAATTGCTGATTAATCATAATTTGTAACAATTCTGCCGTTTGGTTGAATGCTATTAAGTTGCCAATTTTGTACAGCTTGGTTCAGTAATTGTTCAGTAGTAAGGTCTTGCCAATTAATAATAGTTGGTTGCGATAAAAAATTTAGTGCATCAATTAAAATAGGCCGCGGATCGTTTATCGGCAGCGGCGGGGTATGATTTTGTTTAGAAAGTTTATTATGAAAACGATTTAATACTAAAGGTAAATGCATATAATCGGGTACCGGAAAAGCGAGAAGGTGATGAAGAGAAATTTGTCTAACGCTTGGCGCAATCAGATCAGCGCCACGAACAACTTCGGTAATAGCTTGGTCATGATCGTCAATAACGACAACAAGATTATAAGCAAATAGATTATCTTTTCGCACAATAATGAAGTCTTCTTCAGCCAAAGAGCGAGGCGCTACATAATCACCTTGTAATTGATCATAAAAACCATAAACCGGTTTTGACTGTATGATTCTCAAAGCTGCTGCTGTAGAAGATAAACCAAGATTGCGACAATGTGCGTCGTAATAACCACCGATAGCATTAATACGTTGGCGTGTACAACGGCAATAGTAGCAGTCATAGCACTGCTTTAGCTGCGCTAAAGTGTCATGGTAAAGATCATGCCGTTGTGACTGATAGATGATTTTACCATCCCAATGTAAGCCATAATGCGCTAACGTTTTTAAAATGCGCGAAGCCGCCCCTGGCACTTCTCTAGCAGTATCGATGTCATCAATCCTGACATACCATTTTCCTTGTTTTTTTTTGGCTTGTAGGTAGCTACCAAGCGCTGTAACTAACGAGCCAAAATGCAGATCACCTGTTGGGGACGGCGCAAAGCGTCCAATATAGGGTGAAACGTTAGTAATTATTGAATTACTCATTGATTATCAAAAGGATAAGGTACACTTCTGTGTACCTTATTTTATTGGTGTAAGATTATTGGCTAACCCGCCATCTGTTTTTCACGTAATTCAGCTAATGTTTTGCAATCAATACATAAATCAGCTGTTGGGCGAGCTTCTAAGCGGCGGATACCAATTTCAACCCCACAGCTTTCACAATAACCAAAATCTTCATCATCAATTTTTTTTATTGTCTTCTCGATTTTTTTAATCAACTTACGTTCGCGATCGCGATTACGTAACTCAAGGCTAAATTCCTCTTCCTGTGCCGCTCTATCAACGGGATCAGGGAAATTGGCTGCTTCATCTTGCATATGAGTTACAGTGCGGTCGACTTCATCTCTGAGTTGATTGCGCCATGCTTCGAGAATAACCCTAAAATGTTTGAGTTGGGCTTCGTTCATGTACTCTTCGCCTGGCTTTTCTTGGTAGGGCTCTACCCCAGCGATGGCGAGAATGCTTAAGGACGAGGTTTTAGGTTTTTGCCCTTCTTGCATAATGCTTCTCCTACACACGCAATTTTCATAAAGAACCCCTCAATGGGGAAAAACTAAGGTCGCTATAAATAACAGAACACTTCATACTTAGCAATGGTTCTTACAATTCGTTTTACTGTATCAGGGTGATGCGCGTGTTCTCTGCCTTTTTTGTAAGTAAAACGAATTTTGCCTAAAAGAATATAATAGCTTGGTTTATTGAATAAAGGATATTTTTTTATCCATTGATAGCCCTTTTTCTGATATTTTAATCTGATAGCAGAGTATTTCAACACCAAAATTCGTTGCTTGCTTTAAGAGCGCAGCATAATGAGAATCAATATGGCTTGCAACAGACATTTTCTTTATACCACTATGAAGTACGGCAAAGAACAAAACGGCTCTTTCACCTCGTTCAGCTATCAAGGATAGTTCACGTAAATGTTTTTGCCCTCTGATTGTAACAGCGTCAGGAAAATAACCGATATTGTTTTCTAGTAAGGTGACTGATTTGACTTCAATATAGCAATTAACATGCTGTTTTTTGGTTAGTAGAAGATCGATGCGACTATTTTCGTCGCCATATTTCACCTCTCGGCTAATGTTATCATAATCGGATAATTCCGGAATTTTATTTTCTACTACAAATTGACAAATAACATCATTTGCTCGATGAGTATTAACACAAATCCAATCGCCAGTTTGTGTTTGTGTCAGTTCCCAACTATAGGGATATTTTCGCTTAAAATTATTTGATGTTGAGTACCAAACCGTATCTCCAGGTGTTGCACAGCCGATCATAGCGCCTGTATTGGCACAATGAATAGTTAGTAATTTACCTGATGGTGTAATAACATCAGCGAGAAAACGTTTATAACGCTTTACTAATTGTGCTGATTTTAGTGGCGGAAACCGATACATTGGTAATTACTCCAGTAGTGATAGATGCGCCCAAAGACAACAATAATGCTACAATGTTTGGCATTAAAAGTTAATAATTGTTGCTTTTATATATAAATTGGTGAATAGATAGTGTTCATTAAATGGGATAGCGATAATAACAGTCACCATCAGGATATAAAGCTACTATGTAGCGGATATTGATTATTTAATTATGATAAAATCTTGTTTTAATGAGATATATGAAAAAAGTATCTGTAAGTTATGATTAAGATCTTGGGCTAATAATAAATTACTAGTAAATAAAAATTAATTTTATACCATGTTTGACAAAGATAATTATGAACCTATTGGGCGCAAATCTAAGAAAAAGTCCACTGGTAAAAAATCAAAATCTCAGCAAAATAATCGCTTAGACAACTATGATTATGAGTATGAAGATATTGATGACAGCGAGGAAGAAGAACTAATGGCAAATAAAGACAATAAGTCTCGGCCAGCTAAAAATAACAGATGGCGTTGGTTTTGGTTGTTTGTCAAAATTGCCATCGTCTTGGCACTATTAATTGGTGTTTATGGTATCTATTTATATCAGAAAATCAGTGAACGTCTTGATGGAAAAGTTTGGGATCTACCGGCAGCTGTTTATGGTCGAATGGTTAATCTTGAACCAGGGATGAATTACAGTAAAGAAGAGATGATCCGATTATTAGATGGCATGCAATATCGTCAGGTAAATAAAATCACTTTACCTGGTGAGTATATTGTTAAAAATAATACGATTGAGATGTTACGCCGGCCATTTTCCTTTCCTGATCAAAGAGAAGAACAGATTTTGGCTAAATTAAGTTTTGAACAAGCTCGCCTCACTAATATTACTAATATGGAAAATGGCCGTTCATTTGGTTTTTTTCGGCTTGATCCAAAACTTATCACGATGATGCAATCGGCTAACAATGAGCAACGCTTAGTCTTGCCGAGAGAAGATTTTCCTGATTCTTTAGTCAAAATATTGCTTGAAACGGAAGACCGGCATTTTTATGAGCATGATGGCGTCAGTATTTATTCTATTGGACGTGCGGTTATTGCTAATTTAATGGCCGGTAAGACTGTTCAGGGTGGTAGTACGTTAACCCAGCAATTAGTTAAAAACTTATTTTTGAGTAATGAAAGAACGTTAATACGTAAAGCCAATGAAGCTTATATGGCGATTTTAATGGACTCTCGCTATAGCAAAGAACGTATTCTTGAACTTTATCTAAATGAAGTTTATTTAGGCCAAAGTGGCGATGAGCAAATTCGGGGCTTTCCTCTTGCTAGTCTCTATTATTTTGGTCGTCCAATCGATGAGCTGAGTATTGATCAACAAGCATTATTAGTTGGTATGGTGAAGGGGGCATCACTATATAACCCATGGCGTAACCCTAAACTGGCCCTTGAGCGTCGCAATTTAGTGTTAAAGCTGTTGGAAACGCGCCAAATTATCGATCATGAAATGTATAATATATTGAGTGCTCGTCCTTTGGGCGTGAAATCTAGAAGTGGTGTTTTAACACCTCAACCCGCTTTTATGCAGCTCGTTCGGCAAGAATTAGCTGAAAAATTAGGGGATAAAGTAAATAATCTTTCCGGTGCTAAGATCTTTACTACCTTAGATCCGGTCTCACAACAAGCGGCTGAAAATGCCGTCGAGCAGGGAATAGCTGATTTACGTAAAACACGTAAGTTGCCTGATCTTGAAGGTGCGATGGTCGTCGTTGACCGTATTAATGGTGAAGTTCGCGCTATGGTCGGCGGCTCGCAACCACAATATTCTGGTTTTAACCGAGCGTTAAATGCTCGCCGCTCAATTGGTTCATTGGCTAAACCCTCGACTTATCTTACCGCATTAAGTGAACCGGATCGTTTTCGTTTAAATACCTGGGTACCTGACGAACCAATTAGTGTCAAATTTGATAACCAAATATGGGAACCGAAAAATTATGATCGCCGCTTTCGGGGGCAGGTCATGTTGATTGATGCCTTGGCCAGTTCGTTGAATATCCCGGCGGTAAATATTGGCTTAAGCGTTGGCTTGGATCAAGTTAGTAAAGTACTAGTAAGTCTTGGCGTGCCAAGCGACGCGATAGAAAAAGTGCCCGCTATGTTATTAGGGGCGTTGAACTTAACGCCAGTAGAAACAGCGCAAATGTTTCAAACCATTAGTGGTGGTGGCAATCGAGCGTCCTTATCGGCATTGCGCTCTGTGATTGATGGTGATGGCAATGAGCTTTATCAAAGTTATCCATCTGCCGAGCGGGCAGTCTCTCCGCAAGCCGCTTATCTAACACTTTATGGTATGCAACAAGTGGTTGAGCGCGGAACATCTCGTTCATTAATGAATAAATTTGCTCAATATCATTTAGCCGGTAAAACGGGAACAACGAATGATCTACGCGATAGTTGGTTTGCTGGTATCGATGGTAAGGAAGTGGCAATCGCTTGGGCCGGTCGTGATAATAATGGACCGACAAATCTTACTGGTGCAAGTGGGGCATTGCAACTATATCGTCGTTATTTAGAAAACCAAACCCCATTGGCATTGGATAATCGCCCACCAGAAGGAATTACTGAGATGCGCGTGAATAGCGATGGTAGTTTTAACTGCGCAGGTGGTGGATATCGCATTTTGCCAGTATGGACCGAGGATCCCCAAGCATTATGTCAGCTAGGGATACAATTGTTGAAGCCAAACTTGAATTTAAATGAACAGCAGACAAATAGTAATGATGCGCCCGCTTGGGTAAAAGAGATGTTTGGGCAGTAAAAAAAGCGAGTAAACCGGCGCTGTATTAAAAAAATTGGCGCCGGTTTTTATGTTTAAAAATGATTATTGCATCTTGTTAAACGCATTTTCTGCCGCTTTGATTGTGCGATCAATATCTTCATGACTGTGCGCAATGGACATGAAACCCGCCTCAAATGCTGAAGGGGCTAAATAAACGCCTTGGTCTAACATTAAATGAAAGAATTGCTTAAATTTCTCAATATCACATCGCATAACATCTTGGTAGCAATTAACTTGGGTTGCTTGGGTAAAAAATAGACCAAACATGCCGCCAACATGATTAACAATGAACGGAATACCCGCTTGTTGCGCTTTTTCTTGCAAACCGTTAGCAAGTTTTGTCGTCAGTTCTGTTAAGCGTTTATGGGTATTGGGTTTAGCGACTTCAGTTAAGCAAGCCAGGCCTGCAGCCATGGCTAATGGGTTGCCTGATAATGTGCCAGCTTGATAAATTGGCCCTATTGGTGCGAGTTTTTCCATCAGTTCACGGCGGCCACCGAATGCGCCAACAGGCATACCACCGCCGATTATTTTGCCTAGACAGGTCAAATCAGGTTTGACTTGATAATGTGCTTGCGCACCACCTAAGGCAACTCGAAAACCGGTCATGACTTCGTCAATAATCAGTAGTGCGCCAAATTGATCACATAATGTGCGTAGCCCGGGCAAAAATTCAGCTTCCGGTAGAATACAATTCATATTGCCAGCTACTGGCTCAACAATGATACAAGCGATTTCGTGCGGATATTGGGCAAAAGTTTGCCGTACAGAATCTAAATCATTAAATGTACAGGTCAGCGTATGTTTAGCAATATCCGCAGGGACGCCAGGAGAATTAGGCTGACCGATAGTTAAAGCACCTGAGCCAGCTTTAACTAAAAGGCAGTCGGCATGTCCATGATAACAGCCTTCAAATTTAATAATCTTATCCCGTTCTGTATAGCCGCGAGCGAGCCTTATGGCACTCATTGTGGCTTCTGTGCCTGAATTCACCATACGAACCATTTCGATGGATGGAATAAGTTGACTTATCATTTCTGCCATTACGACTTCAATAGCGGTTGGGGCACCAAAACTCAGGCCATTTTCTGCCGCTTGAATGACTGCTTGCTGGATAATAGGGTGGTTATGACCTAAAATCATTGGCCCCCAAGAACCGACGTAATCAATATAAGCTTTGCCATCAACATCATAAATATAAGCGCCGTTAGCTCGCTGAATAAATAATGGAGAGCCGCCAACACCATTAAACGCCCGCACGGGTGAATTGACACCGCCAGGAATAAATTTTTTAGCTTTTAGGTAAAGTGTTTCAGATTGACTCATTAAATAACTCCAAGCATTTGTCCAGCAGAAATTTTTGCCATATCTTAAAGCAGTATTGCGAGTAAACCAAATAGCAAATTTAGGGGGAATTTTTTAAAATCAGTTAATTTAGGCTGGATCTTGAATCAATTGGCCGGCTGTTAGATAATTGCCCCTTGTCCAGTGAAGTATTGATGCTTCCTGTGTCTATTGATTGGCATGTCGGCCTGGAGTTAGAAATGAGTAATGATACTGCATTGCCTATACAGTTTACTGATGCTGCAGCAAATAAAGTTAAAGCGCTGATTGCGGATGAAGAAAATCCCAATTTGCGTTTGCGCGTCTATATTACTGGCGGGGGCTGTAGTGGTTTTCAATATGGTTTCACCTTTGATGATAAAATGAATGAAGGTGATTTAACGATTGAAAAGCAAGGCGTGGAATTAATCGTTGATCCGATGAGTTTACAGTATTTGGTTGGTGGTTGTGTTGATTATATTGAAGGATTAGAAGGGGCACGGTTTGTGGTAACCAATCCGAATGCCAAAACAACTTGCGGTTGTGGTTCTTCATTTAGTATTTAATCACTTAACCTTACTAAGGGTAATTAATAACCCTTAGTATGGGGCTCTATTTTAGCTTGCCGAAATGGCTGTTAATAGCTCATCTACTACTTTGGCTTGAGTTAGCTAAATTTGCCAACATTGTTTGCACCATTAGGCTTGATTGACGAGCAGCGACAGGCAAAAATTCTTCAAAAGAGAGATGAGACTCTTTATCAGCGACATCAGAAATTGCACGCACAACAACGAATGGGATACCAAATTGATGACATACATGACCAATTGCAGCGCCTTCCATTTCAACCGCGATGGCAGCAGGGAAAGTTTGGCGAATATAGGTTAACGCTTTAGCGCCATTAATAAAGCTATCACCACTACAAATCAAACCGCGAATCGCCTGTAAATCCAATTTTTCAATACATTTTTCGGCCAGTTCTATCAATTTTTTATTCGCATTGAATGTAGCCGGACATTGTGCCATTTGGCCTGGTTGGTAACCAAAAGCAGTGACATTGACATCATGATAGCAAACTTGGCTGGAAACCACGATATCGCCAACCTGCAAAGTAGGCACTAATCCGCCGGCGGAGCCAGTGTTAATAATAATTTCAGGCGCAAAATGTTCTATTAGTAAGGTTGTTCCTATTGCCGCCGAAACTTTACCAATGCCTGATTTTAATAATGCGATATCAAGATCATTAAATTTTCCGCAATAGATTTCGCAGCCACCTCGTGACAATGCAGACTGAGCATCAATTAGCTCACGCAATAATGCCACTTCTTGCTCCATTGCACCTATTATCGCAACTTTCATTGTGTCATACTCACTGTTGATTAATTAGACATGTTGTCAGATCCGTGCCATTGTAACATTGAAAACCAAAAAAAGTTAACTGTGCCCATTAGCTGGGGATATTTCATCATCAGGAGGAGAAATGTCCAAGATTGATTTTAGGCAAAAGCTCAATTTTCTGCGTAAATATAGTGATTACAATGTTGATACAAAGAATGAAGAACAAGTTAATCGTCAATTTGAAAGTGATCGAGGACGCATTATTAATTCTGCAGCCATACGTCGATTACAACAGAAGACTCAAGTCTTTCCTTTAGAACAAAATGCTGCAGTTCGCAGTCGTCTAACTCATTCATTAGAAGTGCAGCAAATTGGCCGTTTTATTTCAAAGACCGTGATCAGTCAATTGAAAAAAAAGAAATTACTGGCAACTTATGGTCTTTCTGAGCGTCTTGATGCGTTTGAAAGTTTGATAGAAATGGCGTGTTTGATGTATGATATAGGTAACCCACCTTTTGGTCATTTTGGTGAAGCTGCCATTAAGAGCTGGTTTTCAACATTACTTGACGCTGAATTTATTTCTAATAAATCAAAGGCTAGCGATCAATACCAGATTAATTTTCTCCAGTTAAAAAACGAACCTAATAAAGATTTGCTTCGTTGCCAATTGCGTAAAGATCTTTGTCAATTTGAAGGTAATGCCCAGGGACTTAGGATGATCCATCAATTATTAAAATTGAACCTGACTTATGCTCAAATTGGCTCAATCTTAAAATATACTAAAGGTGCTTATCAACTGGATGAAATTCCTAAAGATTTTGATTATTTGACTAAAAAACCGGGTTATTTTTGGTCAGAAGATAGTTTTATTAAAGAGTTGTTCGTCAATTGGATATGGAACCCTATTGCCGTTTCCCGCTTTGCTATATTATGGAAGCCGCAGATGATATCTCTTACTGTATTGCTGATTTAGATGATGCGGTTGAAAAAGGTATTTTTAGTGTTGATCAGTTGTTGGAATATTTACGACAAGGTTGGTTGGAAACAGGTAAAAAAGCCAAAGGTGACTTATTTGAACAGACGGTAGAAAAAGCTTATAAAAGCATTAATCACAATGAAACAAGGCGTAGTAAGCAAGATCAATTTTTTATGTATCTTAGAGTTAATATTATTAGTAAATTGGCGTCCTATAGTGCTCATCGTTTTATTAAAAATTTAGCTGAAATTTATGCAGGAAGTTTTAATAGTGCCTTATTGGAAGATAAAAGTGATGAACATCATCTATTAGAGGTGTTGAAAGGCGTTGCCCATAAACATGTATTTACCCATCCTGAAGTTGAACAATTAGAATTACAAGGTTATCGAATAATTAGTGGCTTACTAAACTTTTATCGCCCTTTATTATTAATGCCACGCGCTGATTTTATTCAGCTTTATCAAGATAAGTATCACAAGAAATATTTCATCGAAACACGCTTATTGCATAAATTATCAACTAAACATTGTTTGGCTTATGGTGAAGCCATTGAAGGAATTTGTACTACTGATGAGACAGAAAAAGATATATTAGAATTTTATTATCGTGCTCGTCTTATACAAGACTATATTAGTGGTATGACCGATCATTATGCTTATCAAGAATATCGAAAATTTACGGTGAAAAATTAAAAAATGAAAATAAGCATTGTTTGAATATATACATTGGGAAATATTTTAAGCAATGCTTTAGACTATGCGTATTAATTAAATACACAGCTAAAATCAGTTAAGTGAAAACATTTTGACTTTAAAGACCATCGTCACTTAAATTTTTCTATTTATATAATTAAAGCGATTTTGTTAATATTTATTATTAGAAATTAGTAACAAATTAGTTATAACATAATTCAGAAAGTGAGATCTTAATAAACTTTATTATGTTATAAATTTATAACATTATTTTACAATATTATATTGGTTTATTTTATTTTTGAGAATTTACTCCATTGTTTTTATTTTTATACAAAAATAAAAAAGATCTCTTATTTTATTCCATAAAATTACAAACAACGAACATTTAATGATAGATAATTTACATCAATTGCTTTGAGATGTGATACTATTCTTCATCCTCATTGAGAAAATGAATAAAATGAACTTAATTTTCCACAATATATGAGATGACAGTTTCTTTATTAATAGACATTAATAGACCAACAAAATTTTACACCTTTAATGATATGGTACAATTTTATTCTTGCCGGCAGCGTAAAGTTAAGCCCGATAATTTGACAGTAATAGCTGAAAGTCTTGATGCTCAGGGCCAAGGTGTCGCCCATTATCAAGGAAAAACAATCTTTATTACTAATTTACTTCCAGGTGAGCAAGCACAAATTCAACTTACGGAAGAGAAAAGACAATTTGCCAAAGCAAAAGTGAGCAAACGATTGACTGATAGCCTTGATCGGGTGGCACCTTTTTGTCGTCATTTTGGTATCTGTGGCGGTTGTCAACAACAACATGTGACGCCAACTCTTCAACGTGCGGCTAAGGTCAGTAGGTTAGAATATTTATTTCAATGTGAAACCGGAAGAGCAGTAAAATCATTGCCAGTTATCGCAGGCAGTGAGTATGGATATCGTCGTAGAGCGAGGTTTGGTCTTCATTACCAACATGCAGAACGTCGTTTACGGATGGGATTTCGTCAGAACCAATCAAATGTGTTGGTAGAGCTGAAAATGTGTCCTGTACTACAACCAGAACTAGAAAAATTATTACTGCCTGTGGCTGACTGCTTAAACAAATTGGCTGCAGTTAAACATTTAGGTCATGTTGAGCTTGTTAATGCGGATAACGGTGTGAGTGTTATCTTGCGTCACCTTAAACCATTAGCTACTGATGATAAAATGTTATTAACTGCCTTTGCCAGAAGCTATAATCTGAATGTTTATTTGGTCGACAACAGTGCCAAACAGCTTAAACTTGTTAGTTCAGCAAGTAATGATAGTGATCCTTATTATTCTATTGAGAATGTGAAATTGACATTTGATCCGCAGAATTTTATTCAAGTAAATCCCGAAATTAATAAAAAAATGGTTGCGCAAGCGTTGGATTGGTTAGCGCTTGAGCCGAAAGATAGGGTTTTGGATCTATTTTGTGGCATGGGTAATTTTACCTTGCCCATCGCATGTCATGTTCATTCGGTTGTTGGTGTTGAAGGAGTTACTGAATTGGTAGCGCAAGGACGCTACAACGCAAGTCTAAATCGATTAACTAATGCGGAGTTTTATCAAGCTGATCTTGAGCTTGCCATAGATTGCCAACCTTGGGCAAAAATGGGCTTTAACAAAATCTTACTAGATCCTGCACGCGCAGGTGCTATAGGCGTAATGTCACATATTATCAAGCTTAAGCCAGAACGGGTTGTTTATATCTCATGCAACCCAACGACATTAGTGAAAGATAGTAAACAATTACTTACAGCCAGTTATCAACTTATGAGTGTCAGGATGTTAGATATGTTCCCGCATACTAGTCATCTAGAGTCTATGGCACTTTTTTGTCGCGATTCAAGCAAATAGGCAAGGAAAGATTATGGTTGCAATTAGAAGCGCTCATTTGACATCTGCAGGCGAATTTGCCGTTGATAAATGGGTTGCTAGTCTCAAACTTACCACTAATGACTCAGAACAAAAATTAATTGAAGTTTGGCATTACTGCGATAGTAAAGTTGAGCACTATGAAAATGGTCAATTACTGCTTTGGCGTGGGATCGAGATGGCAGAAATCCTGTCCACATTAAGTATGGATCTCGATAGTTTGCGTGCAGCAATGCTATTTCCCCTAGTTGATGCCAAAATTGTCACTGAAGAAATTATCGATATTGAGTTTGGTAAATCGATTCACGCTTTGGTTAAAGGTGTAATGGAGATGGACGCCATTCGCCAACTGAATGCTAACCAATTAGGCGAAAAAAGTTCTAGCCAGGTAGATAATATTCGCCGGATGTTGCTCGCCATGGTGGAAGATTTTCGTTGCGTGGTGATTAAGATAGCGGAACGTATTGCCTACTTACGTGAGGTCAGGGAACGCTCCGAAGATGAAAGAGTCTTAACAGCAAAAGAGTGCTTAAATATATATGCTCCTTTAGCCAACCGTTTAGGCATTGGGCAATTGAAATGGGAGCTAGAAGATTTCTGTTTTCATTATTTACACCCGGATGAATATAAAAAGATTGCTGAATTACTTCATGAACGACGTATCGATCGTGAACGATATATTGATGATTTTGTTTCGTCACTGCGACATTTTATGTTAAAGGAAAGCATTACAGCAGATATTTATGGCCGCCCGAAGCATATATATAGCATCTGGCGAAAGATGCAAAAAAAATATCTGGCTTTTGATGAACTTTTTGATGTTCGCGCTGTGCGTATTGTCGTTGAACGTTTACAAGACTGTTACGCTGCATTAGGTATTGTGCATACCCATTTTCGTCATTTACCTGATGAGTTTGATGATTATGTTGCTAACCCTAAACCGAATGGCTATCAATCTATTCATACTGTGGTATTAGGGCCCAATGGTAAAACAATTGAAATACAAATCCGGACTCGGCAAATGCACGAAGATGCTGAATTAGGCATTGCAGCTCACTGGAAATATAAAGAAGGAGCGGTAATAACGGGCAAAGAGAGTAGCTATGAAAATCGTATTGTCTGGTTAAGAAAATTGATAGCCTGGCAGGAAGAGATGGCTGATTCAGGGGAAATGCTTGATGAAGTTCGTAGTCAGGTTTTCGATGATCGCGTCTATGTTTTTACCCCTAAAGGTGATGTTATTGATTTACCTGCTGGCTCAACGCCACTTGATTTTGCCTACCATATTCATAGTGATGTTGGCCATCGCTGTATTGGCGCTAAGATCAGCGGCCGAATTGTTCCTTTTAGTTATCATTTACAGATGGGAGATCAAGTTGAAATTATCACGCAAAAGTATCCAAACCCTAGCCGTGACTGGCTCAATCCAAATTTAGGCTACGTTACCACAAGCCGTGGTCGCGCTAAGATCCACAATTGGTTTCGTAAGCAGGATCGTGACAAGAATATCCAGGCAGGGCGACAAATATTAGATAATGAACTTAATCATCTGGCGGTAAGTTTAAAAGAGGCTGAAAAGTTGTTATTAACGCGCTACAACGTTAATTCGTTGGATGAAGTTCTAGCGGGTATTGGCGTTGGTGATATTCGTATTAATCAACTGGTAAATTTTTTACAGAATAAGTTTAGCCAAACCACAGCCGAAGAAGCCGATCGCGCTGCTTTAAAGACGTTGGAAGATAAAATATCTGCTATCCGCTTGCCAATGAAGGAGAGTGGAAGCATCGTTGTAGAAGGTGTTGGCAACTTAATGCACCATATTGCTCGTTGTTGTCAGCCAATTCCTGGTGATGATATTGTTGGTTTTATTACCAAAGGTCGAGGTATCTCGATCCATCGCATCGATTGTGAGCAACTGATTGAACTACAATTGCATGCTCCAGAAAGAATAGTCGATGCTATTTGGGGGGAAAACTACTCTAGTGGTTACTCATTAGGCCTGCGAATTATTGCTAATGATCGCAGTGGATTATTAAGAGATATCACGACTATTCTTGCTAATGAAAAAGTAAATGTTTTAAGTGTTAGTAGTCGTAGTGATGTTAAACAACAGTTGGCGACTATTGATATGAATATTGAAATCTATAATTTACCGGTTTTAGCTCGTATTTTAGCGAAATTAAATCAACTTCCTGATGTATTCGAGGCTAAACGTTGCATTAAGTCGTAAGTATTACATTATGTTTTAGCAAGCGGTGCGTTAATTGGTTTTTGATCTTTATTAACTTCGGATGGAAATAACATGCAAACGGATTCAGGTACAATAGAACGATTGTTATTGATGATGACTCAGTTACGTGATCCTGAGCATGGTTGTGCATGGGATAAAATGCAATCTTTTGCCACAATAGCGCCTTATACGCTGGAGGAAACTTATGAAGTTCTGGATGCGATTGAACGTCAAGATTTTGCTGCTTTAAAAGAAGAATTGGGTGATTTACTGTTTCATATTGTCTTTTATGCTCAAATTGCAAAAGAACAAGCATTATTTGATTTTAATGAAATCTGCCAAATCGTGAGTCAAAAGTTAATATCACGTCATCCCCATATTTTTGCTGGGCAATCATTCGCAAAGAGCGATAAGGCAAACTATGACTGGGAAAAAAATAAAGTCAAAGAACGAGCAGCAAAAAACCAACATTCTATTTTAGATGATATTCCACCAGTACTGCCGGCATTAATGAAAGCCAATAAAATGCAAAAACGCTGTGCAACGGTGGGTTTTGATTGGGATAAATTTGCTCCAGTATTGGCCAAAGTACATGAAGAAATTGAAGAAGTTTTGGCAGAAATAAATAAGCCTACACCGATCCCGTCGCGTATTGAAGAAGAAATTGGTGATTTACTTTTTGCGGTGGTTAATTTATCGCGCCATCTTGGCCATGAGCCAGAATTAGCATTACAAAAAGCGTGTGGTAAATTTGAAGGCCGTTTTCGCCAAGTAGAAAAACTGATCTTAAACAAAGGCGGTTCATTAGAAAATGCTACACTAGATGAAATGGAAAAACTTTGGCAACAAATTAAAAAAGAGTGATTATTGTTTTAGCTGAATGGATTAAATATTAGTTAGGATGTTATAATCGAACAGCTATTTTTTACAAGGAATTGACGAAAGCTAATTCTTGATATTAAAAGATTATTGATGAAAATTAACCTTAAAAAGTTTAGAACATTTGTAGCAGATTTAAGGTTAGGGTATACTGCTTTCCCGTCCTGTTATATTCATCGTCTTTTACACCTAAATTTTCAGGTTCAGCATGAAAACAAATTATATTTTTGTAACCGGCGGGGTAGTTTCCTCTCTGGGCAAAGGCATTGCCGCAGCCTCTTTGGCTGCTATACTTGAGGCCCGTGGACTGAATGTTACCATAATGAAACTGGATCCTTATATTAATGTTGATCCAGGCACGATGAGCCCAATCCAACATGGAGAAGTTTTTGTTACCGAAGATGGTGCAGAAACTGATCTTGATCTAGGGCATTATGAACGTTTTATTCGTACTAAAATGACACGTCGTAATAATTTCACAACGGGTCGCGTATATTCTGAAGTATTACGTAAAGAGCGTCGTGGTGATTATTTAGGCAAAACTATTCAAGTTATTCCTCATATTACCGATGAGATTAAAAATCGGATAATTCGTGGCGGAGAAGGTCACGATATCGTTTTGGTTGAAGTTGGTGGCACAGTGGGCGATATTGAATCTTTACCTTTTTTGGAAGCGATTCGCCAATTAGCTGTTGATGTTGGTCGTAAACACACGCTTTTCTTGCATCTTACTTTAGTACCTTATTTACCTGCTGCGGGTGAAGTTAAAACCAAACCGACTCAACATTCGGTAAAAGAACTTCTTTCTATTGGTATTCAGCCGGACGTGTTAATTTGCCGTTCTGATCGCGTTATTCCTGTTAATGAACGGGCAAAAATTGCGCTTTTCTGCAATGTACCGGAAAAAGCGGTTATTTCATTAGAGGATGTTGATTCAATTTATAAAATTCCTGCATTATTGAAATCTCAGCAGTTAGATGATTATATTTGTGAAAAATTTGAACTTGCATGCCCAGCCGCTGATTTGTCCGAATGGGAACAGGTTATTGATGCGCAAGCCAACCCGGTAGGTAAGGTAACTATTGGCATGGTGGGCAAATATATCGAGTTACCTGATGCTTATAAATCGGTTATTGAAGCGTTAAAACATGGCGGTTTAAAAAATCGTTTAACAGTAAATATTAAACTGATTGATTCGGAAGATATTGAAGCACGTGGTAGCGAGCTACTAAAAGGGCTAGATGCTATCCTAGTTCCAGGTGGTTTTGGTGAACGAGGTGTCGAAGGAAAAATTCTGGCAGCACGTTACGCACGTGAAAATAATATTCCATATTTGGGTATTTGCCTGGGAATGCAGGTTGCCCTGATTGAATATGCTCGTCATGTTGCGGGTATGGAAGGGGCAAACTCGACAGAATTTGCGCCAGATTGTCCCTATCCGGTAGTTGCTTTAATTACAGAATGGTCTGATGACAGTGGTAATATTAAAGTTCGCAATGAGAAGAGTGATCTTGGTGGAACGATGCGTGTAGGTGGCCAATTATGCCATTTAGTGAAAGGTAGTAAAGTCCGCCAGTTATACAATAGTGACACAATTATGGAGCGGCATCGCCACCGTTATGAAGTCAATAATATGCTTTTAGCGCGGATTGAAGAAGCGGGTTTATGTATTGCAGGACGCTCGGCGGACAATAAGCTGGTGGAAATTATTGAGGATCCTAACCATCCTTGGTTTGTAGCTTGTCAGTTTCATCCTGAATTTACTTCGACACCAAGAGATGGTCATCCTTTATTTGCTGGTTTTATTAAAGCTGCGAAGGAATATCAGCAAGGCCAACTGAAATGAGATATGGGTTAATGGTATTAATTTGTTACCATTGGCTGAAATTTAACTTGTACTGAGGAAAATTTAATGTCCAAAATCGTTAAAGTCATCGGGCGTGAAATCATCGACTCCCGTGGTAATCCGACTGTTGAAGCAGAGGTTCATTTAGAAGGAGGATTTGTTGGTTTAGCAGCGGCACCCTCTGGTGCATCAACCGGTTCACGAGAAGCATTGGAATTACGTGATGGTGATAAAGCTCGCTTTTTAGGGAAAGGTGTCCTGAAAGCAGTTGCCGCAGTGAATGGCCCGATTGCTGATGCGTTGATCGGCCAAGATGCCAAAGATCAGGCTAATATCGATAAAATCATGATCGACTTAGACGGTACAGAAAATAAATCTAAATTCGGTGCTAATGCGATTTTGGCCGTTTCACTGGCTAATGCTAAAGCAGCGGCAGCGGCGAAAGGCATGCCTTTATACGAGCATATTGCTGAATTGAATGGCACGCCGGGTAAATTCTCTATGCCCTTACCGATGATGAATATTATCAATGGTGGCGAACATGCGGATAACAATGTTGATATTCAAGAGTTTATGATCCAGCCAGTCGGTGCAAAAAGCTTGAAAGAAGCAGTCCGGATGGGTTCGGAAGTTTTTCATCACTTGGCAAAAGTGTTAAAAGCCAAAGGGATGAATACCGCAGTGGGGGATGAAGGTGGTTATGCGCCTAATTTAGAATCTAATGCTGCCGCTTTAGCCGCAATTAAGGATGCCGTTGAAGCAGCAGGTTATGTGCTAGGTAAAGATATTACCTTAGCCATGGATTGTGCTGCCTCAGAATTCTACAACCAGGAAACCGGTAATTATGAGCTGAAAGGTGAAGGTAAAACTTTTACTTCACAAGAGTTTACCCATTATCTGGAAGAATTAACCAAACAATATCCTATCGTTTCTATTGAAGATGGGCTTAATGAGTCAGATTGGGATGGTTTTGCTTATCAGACTAAGGTGTTGGGTGACAAAATTCAGTTAGTGGGTGATGATTTATTTGTTACTAATACCAAAATCTTGCGAGAAGGTATCGAAAAAGGTATTGCTAATTCTATTTTAATTAAATTTAATCAGATTGGTAGCTTAACCGAAACTTTAGCGGCAATTAAGATGGCGAAAGATGCGGGTTACACGGCGGTTATTTCACATCGTTCAGGTGAAACTGAAGACGCAACAATTGCAGATTTGGCAGTAGGAACAGCAGCCGGCCAGATCAAAACAGGTTCAATGAGCCGCTCTGATCGGGTAGCTAAATATAACCAATTAATTCGTATTGAAGAAGCATTAGGTGAAAAAGTTCCTTTTAATGGTCTAAAAGAAGTGAAAGGCCAGGCTTAAATTTACCGTTGTTGATTCAACAGATACTCAAGGCGAGAGACTTATTGTTATCTCGCCTTTTTGTTAATTATCACTTGGAGCTCGTTTACCCTTTGTCTATGGCTTAATCAGGGCAAAGGTTTATTGATGTTATCAATTTATTTATTATGGTTGCCGGCCAAAAATTAGTAATCCTGAATTTTCAAATAGACTATCACCACGTAGAGAAAAATTTTGCGCGATGAGCGTACCGTTTAATTGAATATGTTTATTTTTGCATGAATAACTATTACTACATTGATAAGGATGGCTTTCCAGAAAAATATTTTGTCCTTTGATAATAGCTTGTTGCTCAAGTTTGAGTTGACTATGGTGTAAATAAGTTAGATTAGGCTCCGGCTTGATTAGGTGCTTAAGTTTAATATTAGCTCGCTGAAGGCTATAGGATATCGCGCCAGTTGCAGCAAGGTAATGTTGCTGCCCAGCGTTAAGCGTAATGTTATCATTGATGATAATTTTATCGGCGAAAAGATTAAGTTTGGCAACATTTATTTTAGCCTCTATATTCACCAGATTATTAATCGGCAAAGTATTTTCCCTATCTTCAGTTAAATTAATATTGCTACCTATTGTGGTAATGAATTTTAGACTTTTCAGCTGTTGTAACGTTTTCTCTGCTGGGATTTCCAGTTTACCTGCGATAAGCGACAGATTTTTGACATTGTCTGTTTTACCATTTTTCCAACTGATCCCATTAGGATTGGCAATAATCAGATCAGCAATAGTTCCTTTAATGCCGATTGTACCTTCTAGATTAGAGTGTTTATCACTAGTAATTTCTGCGATAATAATCTTAGCTGCTGTATTGTCCAGTTTTGGATTTGATAATATATCGTTATTAAAGCTAATGCTATTTTGACTGGAAGGAAGTTCAGAAAAAGTATTATATGAAATTCCATTTTCCAGTGGTTTTGCAATTTCAATAGTAGAAGTATTGGCATAAATAAATTTATTAGCACTAATTAAAATAAATAATATAAAATTTAAACTTAATTTGGATAAAATTGAGTAATAGTCCATTATAACTCCCTTTAATATTAATATATTTATGAAAAATTTTAGGTCAGGTTTATTATATATGAAATGCTAGATTTTGATTTCACCAATACTCTTATTTAAAATTGCTTTAAATAATTAATATAAAATTATTTTTACTAATAAATATGGTTTAATGAACTAATATTCTATTTTTTAAGTTAATTAAATGGTTATTTATTTTTTTATTTATAATAAATATTAAATACAATAAAAAAGAAAATTTGCTTTGATATTAAAATCGTCTATATTTCAGTTGCTTTTACTTGTGATTTTAGGAGCTAATTATGGAAAATCAAATCCAGAAAAAAATGATGCCAGGAGAAGTTAAAGGGTGGAATTGGGGCGCTTTTATGTTCAGTATTTTTTGGGGGTTTGGAAATCGAACTTATTGGCCACTACTTTGTATTATTCCATTATTTAATTTTATTTGGATGTTTGTATGTGGTTTTAAGGGGAATGAATGGGCATGGAGTAATGGTAACTATAGTGATGTAAGAACATTTAAACTGGTACAGGAAACTTGGAATAGAGCTGGATTGGCAGCATTTATTATTAGTCTAATTTTTATTATTCTCTATTTTTTATTTTTTTCAGTATTTGCTCTTTTTTATTTTACCAGTCCAGATTACGGACAAGTTTAGGTGGAATAGATATTATCTCAATGCCTAATAAAAAGAAATAATCGCCAAATTTTTATTAATCCGCAAAATAACCCTTCTACGAAGGGTTGTTTTGCCATAATTTTATTATAGGTGAATAGTTAATGTTATACCTGGTTTTAAATCAGCTATTTTAACACCAGCATTCCAATTCATCAGATCTTTAAGATTGATGCCATGACGTTTAGCAATACTGTAGTAGGAATCACCTTGACGGACTTTGTAGGTCTTGATATTAGCTTTCCCTTTCTTGCTTAATGCAGCGCTATTCTTTGCAATCATAGTTGCTGTATGATAACTATTTTTACCACTAATTTTTAAAGTTTGTCCAATCCTCAAGTTAGCCGTTTTCATACCATTTAGCGACTTAAGTTTATCGGTTGTCATGTTAAAACGTTTGGCGATAATTGATAAGGAATCACCGCGTTTAACTTTATAACTATTAATAGTGCGTTGTTTAGCTAATAGCTGTTTATTATTTTTGGCAACAGCAAGACGAATACTATTTAATACTGCTTGATCAGAAAGCGCGTCTTTAAGCAGCTCAGCTTTATCTGTTGGTAACATAATAGTATAGGGGCCGGCTGGTGGTGTTATATTATGCTTTAAATTAGGATTATAGGCTTTTAGAGCGGTTAACGACAGCCCAGAAAGTCTAGCTGCTTGGGGTAAAGTAATTTGTTCGCCGATATTCACCTGGGTAAGCGCATTATTTTTATTAGTCGTTGGTAATGGCAACGCATATTGATCGCTGTTGCGTAATATATTACTAAGCGCCAAAATTTTTGGCACATAGTTCATTGTTTCTTTGGGTAGTGATAATGACCAATAATCAGTAGGTAACCCAAGGACTTCATTTTTCTTGATGGCATTAAGTACACAGCCTTCACCACAATTATAAGCAGCCAATGTTAATGGCCAATCACCGTCAAATAGATTATTTAATCGTTCTAGTAAATTTAGTGCTGCAGTAGTAGAGGCAGCGACATCTCTACGTTCATCAACCCATTTATTTTGTTTTAATCCATATGATTGACCAGTCAATGGAATAATTTGCCATAAACCTGTTGCCTGTGCCTGTGAAGTCGCATGGGAATTAAAAGCACTTTCAACAATCGGAACCAAGGCAAGCTCCATTGGCAAGTTGCGCTGATCAATTTTTTCAACAATCCAGTACATGTAAGGCTCTGCCCGTAATGTCACATTTTGCAGATAGCTTTCTTTGGCTAAATAAGATTTGATTTGATTTGCGATCCTGGCATTATCAGGAATATCCATTTTCAGCTCATTACTAATATAACCCCACAAATCATTTTCTATTAAATAGGTTGATTCCCAAGCGGTGGTTTCAATATCTTGATTGGCTGAAGACGGATCTGGTGTTTGCTTATTGGGTGTCATTTGACAGCCAATAAGCAAAACAGAGGCGAATAATATCGCTTTTGTCTTCATTTATGTAACCTATCCTAGGCTGTTATTTATTCAATTGCTTAATAAAGAGGCCAATGATACTGATCTCGTTAGTTAATGACAACTATCAATTTAAAAGCGATCTTTTAGTTTGCGAATTTTGGCAAATACATCACAATTTGAAGCAGTGGCAGGCGAAAATCCCAATACTTTTTGTAAATAGGGATCGTCAGATCTTAAGAAAATATTGATCTCTTTTTCAATTTTAAGTGATGATGGCAGTGTGGGTTGTTTTTGGGCTCGTTTTTGATTGACGGCTAAAGTATAGGCTTTTATCGCCTTATCATGGGGTAACAAATAACTGGCAAATGCCATATTTGCAGCGGTGTACTCATGTGCGCAACAGACTAACGTCTCATCAGGTAAAGCTTTCAGTGTTTCAATCGACTGGTACATTTGTTCAGCTGTTCCTTCAAAAATACGTCCACAACCACCAGAAAACAGCGTATCACCGCAAAATAGATAGGGTTTTTGATAGTAAGCAACATGTCCTAGTGTATGTCCTGGTACAGCAAAAATTTGCCATGAAAACCCAGCAAAGTTTAGCTGTTCTCCGCCTTTTATGACACATGTTGTTCCCTTACTACTGGTTTCCATTGGGCCATAAACAACTAATTCTGGATAATATCTTGTTAATTCTTTGACACCATCGACGTGATCATGGTGGTGGTGAGTAAGTAAAATAGCGACTGGGTGTATGGCATTTTGTTGTAAAAATTGCTGTACTGGCTTAGCGGTACCAGGATCAACAATAATACAATTACCTTGATAGATTAATAGCCATATATAATTATCAACTAGGGAAGGAATTCTGATAAGCTCCATAATATAATAATGCCTCATAGCTAATGGGTTAGAAGGATATTACAATGAAGTCAGCTCGTATTGCTCAACTATCTAAAATGCCTGACTCCTGGGAAGATATCCCATGGGGCAAGTATTATCGTATTGCATTAAACCAGCAGCTACAACCATGGTGGCCAAAAATATTTGGTTTCCATTTGTTAAAAATTGGTCAATTGAGTTTACAAATTGACACTCAATCATCGCTGATTACTCATCAATTTAGCATGAATATAACTGGAAATAACTTTCAATTATTAGGTGCTCCTAATGAGATGCCTTTTGAGGACAAATCGATTGATGCCTGTCTCTTAATACAGCAATTATCTTACAGTACTAATCCACATTGGTTATTGCGTGAAGCCGATAGAATTTTGGTTGATGATGGTTGGCTAATTTTATCTAATTTTAATCCTTTTAGTTTGTTAGGGATAGGGAAATGCATTCCTTTTTTACGTAAGCGGCAACCCTTTCCTAGTCATATGTTTTCAATCTGGCGTCAACTTGATTGGTTGAGCTTATTGAATTACGAAGTACTGCATCAGCAAAGTTTTCAAATTATACCTTGGATAAGTCCTGACCATTTTATCAATAGAAATTTGCAATTTGCCGGTTGTATCAATGTTATCATTGCCCGTAAAAGAACGTTACCGTTGACGCCAACACCAATAAAACTTATGCGAACCCGCATGAAAATAGGGAATACAGTCGGGGTTGCTAAGTGTTGGCGTAAACGTCATTAATTTTGCGCCGTCTGGTAGCCGCTATCCTCATCTGTTGGTGAATTTGCCGCATTTCTTGCTAATTCATCGCATCGCTCATTTTCTGGATGTCCTGCATGGCCTTTGACCCAGTGCCATTCTACTTGGTGCCGCGAAATTGCTGCGTCTAATCGTTGCCATAAATCAACATTTAAAACAGGCGATTTATCTGCCCGTCGCCATTGGCGACTTTTCCAATTATGTATCCATTGGGTGATTCCTTGACGTACATATTGACTATCTGTGGTTAGAATAACCTGGCAGGGTTGTTTGAGCGTTTCTAAACCAATAATGGCAGCCATTAACTCCATACGATTATTGGTGGTACGAAAATAGCCTTTGCTTAATGTTTTTTCATGTTTATGATAACGGAGTAAAATACCATAACCGCCTGGGCCTGGATTACCTAAGCAAGAACCATCGGTGAAAATTTCTACCTGTTTCGTCATTTCTGATAAACTCATTTTATTCGTGATTTATAACCCCTAAGTCTGACATAAAAAGGCACTATGAGCACAGTGATTACACGACAAATTGTTCTTGATACGGAAACTACTGGTATGAATAAGCTAGGGATCCATTATGAAGGACACAATATTATTGAAATTGGCGCGGTAGAAGTAATTAATCGCCGTCTTACCGGCCGTCATTTTCATGTTTATATAAAACCAGCACGCTTAGTTGATCCTGAAGCTTTCGAAGTTCATGGCATTAGTGATGAGTTTTTACAAGATAAACCAACTTTTGCCCAAATCGCGGATGAATTTTTAGACTTTATTCGCGGTGCTGAGTTAGTCATCCATAATGCCCCTTTTGATATTGGCTTTATGGACTATGAATTTTCTAAACTGAATAGAGATATTCCTCCAACAGCCAACTTTTGTCAGATCACGGATAGTTTAGTGCTGGCCAGAAAGTTGTTTCCGGGAAAACGAAATAATCTTGATGCTTTATGTGATCGTTATCATATTGATAACTCAAAGCGCACATTACACGGCGCATTGCTCGATGCTGAGATCCTGGCTGAAGTTTATATGGCAATGACCGGGGGACAAACCTCTTTAGCTTTTTCAGTTGATTCAGAGCCGGGTAGCGAGGTCTATAGAGGTGACGTTAAACGAATAAAGAGACAGGCGACGGGATTAAGTGTAGTTTATGCTAATCAGGAAGAAATTGCAGCCCATGAAGCAAGACTGGATTTGATTGAAAAGAAAGGTGGCAAGATTTCACTTTGGCGGTTGAGTAATAAAGAAACAGATCAGGTTAAACATTAACCATAGTTACATTTTTAGCTGAAAAAATGTGCAAACAGTGATTTTTTTTCTAAAAGATATTGACGTATAGGGAGCCGATTCGTAATATCATCGCCGTTCTTAACTCGATTATACCAAGGTGCGGTAGTTCAGTTGGTTAGAATACCGGCCTGTCACGCCGGGGGTCGCGGGTTCGAGTCCCGTCCGCACCGCCAATTTTATGAAACCCTGAGCAATAAGTCTCGGGGTTTTTTGTCTCTTTAAGATAATTGGCATCCTTTTTCCATTAAAATCATATCCAATCTCACAGCCTTTTTGCTTAGAAAAAATTAGGATGTTAGTGTTTTGATTTTCAATGTAGCACAAACTGTGTTGTTATTATTTTTTCATTGACTTATTTTTGATTTCTTTGTGTTTAATGAATGTTTTGTTACCGTTGGTTATTTAGGCTAGGTATCTAGATTAAATTTTAACTGTTAAAATGAGAAAGTAGCATTGAAAAAATCAGTGTGAAATTTGCTATTTATTCGAGATGGAGTAAACAATGATCACTCGTAAAATCCTTGCTAATGCTATTCGTTTCCTCAGTATGGATGCGGTACAGAAAGCAAAGTCAGGGCATCCAGGAGCGCCAATGGGAATGGCGGATATTGCTGAAGTACTCTGGCGTGACTATCTGGATCACAATCCTGCTGATCCTAGCTGGGTAGATCGTGACCGTTTTGTATTATCTAATGGCCATGGCTCTATGTTACTTTATAGTTTGCTACATCTTACTGGTTATGATTTACCGATCGAAGAGTTAAAAAATTTTCGCCAACTTCATTCCAAAACACCGGGACATCCAGAATATGGTTATACTCCAGGTGTTGAAACCACGACAGGCCCGCTCGGACAAGGGATCGCAAATGCTGTTGGGTTTGCTATTGCCGAGCGAACGTTAGCCGCGCAATTTAATCGTCCAGACCATAATATCGTTGATCACTTTACTTATGTATTTATGGGAGATGGCTGCATGATGGAAGGCATTTCACATGAAGCTTGCTCACTGGCCGGAACACTAAAATTAGGTAAACTGATTGCCTTTTATGATGATAATGGCATTTCAATCGATGGTGAAGTAGAAGGTTGGTTTACGGATAATACTGCTGAACGTTTTGCCGCTTATCATTGGCATGTTATCAAGGGTATTGATGGACATGATCCTGAACAAATCAAGCTAGCAATAGAACAAGCCCGTAAAGTTACCGATAAACCTTCTTTATTAATATGCAAAACAATAATTGGTTATGGCTCGCCACATAAGGCGGGATCCGAAGAAGCGCATGGATCACCATTAGGTGAAACGGAGATTGCTGAAACTCGTACAGCATTAAATTGGCCTTATCCCGCTTTTGAGATACCGGCAGATATTTATCAAGCCTGGAATGCTCGCGAAATAGGCCAGAAAAAACAGAGCACCTGGAATAAAAAATTTGCCGCTTATCAACAAGCTTTTCCGCAACTTGCCGATGAATTTATACGACGTACCCAAGGTGAATTACCGCTTAATTGGCAAGCTGTGGCAAATGATTTCGTCAGTGAATTGCAACGCAACCCTGCCAATATTGCCAGCCGTAAAGCTTCACAAAATACGTTAGAAGTTTTCGGTAAGGTATTGCCTGAACTTTTAGGTGGCTCTGCTGATTTAGCACCCAGTAATTTGACTATGTGGTCGGCTTCTAAATCAATAAAAGACTCTCCAGCAGGCAATTATATTCACTATGGTGTACGTGAATTTGGTATGTCGGCGATTATGAATGGCATCGCATTACATGGTGGTTTTATACCCTATGGTGCAACCTTTTTAATGTTTGTTGAGTATGCCCGTAATGCAGTGCGTATGGCTGCGTTAATGAAAATTCGTAGTATTTTTGTTTATACTCATGATTCTATCGGTTTGGGTGAAGATGGTCCAACCCATCAACCTGTTGAGCAATTAGCCAGTTTGCGTATGACGCCTAATATAAGTACTTGGCGTCCTTGTGATCAGGTTGAATCGGCTATTGCTTGGCAATATGCGATTGAGCGTAAAGAGGGGCCAAGTGCGTTGATTTTTTCCCGTCAAAATCTTGAGCAGCAGCCACGTGATGCTAAGCAGTTAGTCAACATTATTAAAGGGGCTTATGTGCTGAAAGATTGTGAAGGAACACCAGCCCTTATTTTGATAGCAACAGGCTCTGAAGTTGGATTAGCTATTAAGGCTTACGAAAAGTTAACTGCGGAAGGTTATAAAGTACGGGTGGTTTCTATGCCATCAACGGATACTTTTGATAAGCAGGATGCTGCTTATCGTGAGTCTGTATTACCCTGTTCGGTGACAGCACGACTCGCTGTTGAGGCGGGCATTGCAGATTATTGGTACAAATATGTTGGCACAACTGGTGCGGTTGTTGGTATGCATACTTTTGGTGAATCAGCGCCAGCAGAAGTTTTATTTAAAGAATTTGGTTTTAGCGTAGAAAATGTGATTGCTAAGGCTAAATCTTTATTGTCGTAATTGACAAAATGGCGTGAGCGTACTGATCAGTTTTTTATATGATTAGATACGCTTTTTTTATTTAAGCCGATGATCTAGATCTATTGCGAACTTTTTTTTAATGTCGTAACCTGTTTACATTTGGCTGAAACGTTTCAGTTTTTTGAAGTTGATAGATTTATTGATCAAAAGCACACTTTTTATGATTGACAACAAAAATCCTCAGTACAAAAGCTGTAATTATCAGTATTCTTAGCCGTTAATAAATTAGTTGTTAAATTGAAGGAATAGTATGGTAGTTAGAGTAGCAATTAACGGTTTTGGGCGAATAGGGCGTAGTGTATTAAGAGCGCTTTATGAATCAGATCACCGTGCTAAAATTGCTGTTGTTGCGATTAATGAAATTGCTACTGCACAAGGGATTGCGCATTTATTGAAGTATGACTCTAGTCATGGTCGATTTGCCTGGGATGTGCGCCTGGATAATGATTTGCTAGTGGTAGGTAATGACAATATTCATCTCTTTCATCAACCTGAGATTGAAAAACTGCCATGGCGGACTTTGGATATCGACATAGTACTCGATTGCACGGGTATTTATGGTTCAAAGGCCGATGGCTATGCGCATTTAGCTAGTGGCGCAAAAAAAGTGCTATTTTCCCATCCGGGGAGTGCTGATCTGGATGCAACTATTGTCTATGGTGTTAATGAAACCAGTTTGAAAAATAGTGATCAAGTGGTGTCAAACGCATCATGTACCACAAATTGTATTATTCCTGTAATAAAAATATTAGATGATACTTTGGATATTGAATCTGGTACAGTGACAACAATTCACGCTGCAATGAATGATCAGCCGGTTATTGATGCTTATCATCTAGACTTACGTCGAACACGTGCGGCTTGCCAATCTATTATTCCTGTTGATACCAAATTAGCTGCTGGGATCACACGAATATTGCCTAAATTCAAAGATCATTTTGAAGCTATATCGGTTCGCGTACCAACTATCAATGTAACGGCAATTGATCTCAGTGTGATAGTAAGGTCAAAAGTAACAGTAAGGAAAGTCAATCAGCTATTGCAACAGGCAGCAAAGGATTCATTTCGTGGTATAGTTGATTATACTGAATTGCCGTTAGTATCAACTGATTTTAATCATGATCCACATAGTGCAATTGTCGATGGTACGCAAACACGAGTTAGTGGACAACACCTGATTAAGATTTTAGTTTGGTGTGATAATGAGTGGGGTTTTGCCAATCGTATGCTTGATACGACATTAGCAATGGCTGCTACTGGTTTCAACAAATCTATCTGTTGACAGACAGTATGGGCATATTGTGCCCCATACACAGCAGAAGATTAATAATTTAGAGAATCAACGAGAGGATTCACCATGTCTGTAATTAAGATGACCGATTTAGATCTAGCGGGTAAAAAAATATTCATCCGGGCTGACCTAAACGTTCCTGTCAAAGATGGCAAAGTTACCTCTGATGCACGGATCCGTGCTTCTTTACCGACGATTGAAACCGCTTTGAAACAGGGCGCAAAGGTAATGGTAACGTCTCATTTAGGTCGCCCCATTGAAGGTGAGTATAATGAGGAATTTTCACTGAAACCCGTTGTAGACTATTTAGCAGATAAGCTGGATTACCCTGTTCGTTTGGTAAAAGATTATTTAAATGGGGTGGAAGTTGCTAATGGTGAACTGGTGGTTCTTGAGAATGTTCGCTTCAATAGAGGGGAAAAAAAGGATGATGAAACTCTATCTAAGCAATATGCTGCACTTTGTGACATCTATGTAATGGATGCATTTGGTACTGCTCACCGAGCTCAAGCATCAACTCATGGTGTGGCAAAATTTGCAACTATAGCATGCGCAGGGCCGCTGTTATCTGCTGAGTTGGACGCATTAGGCAAAGCATTAAAAGAGCCTGCTCGCCCAATGGTCGCAATCGTTGGCGGTTCAAAAGTTTCTACTAAATTAACAGTCTTGGATTCTTTAGCCAAAATTGCCGATCAGATTATTGTCGGAGGGGGTATTGCCAATACTTTTATTGCTGCTGAAGGTCATAAAGTCGGCCGTTCTTTATATGAAGATGATTTGATACCAGAAGCAGAAAAATTATTATCAACTTGCGATATTCCTGTTCCAACCGATGTTCGTGTGGCGACCGAATTTTCTGAAACGGCAGAAGCGGTGATGAAGTCGGTTAATGATGTTAAAGACGATGAACAAATTTTGGACTTAGGTGATGAAACTGCTGAGCGTTTGGCTGACATCCTTAAAAAGGCAAAAACGATTTTATGGAATGGCCCGGTTGGGGTTTTCGAATTCCCTAATTTTCGTCATGGCACTGCAGTGATTGCACAAGCGATTGCCGAGAGCAACGCTTTTTCTATTGCTGGTGGTGGTGATACGTTAGCCGCTATTGATCTGTTTGGTATTGCGGATAAAATCTCTTATATTTCTACTGGTGGTGGTGCTTTTCTTGAATTTGTGGAAGGGAAAAAATTACCTGCAGTTGTCGTGTTAGAAGAACGCGCAAAACAGTAATCATATCTGAAAAAAATGACAGGTAGCATTGATCACCTGTCCAATAATAGGACTTTATCTCATGTCTAAGATTTTTGATTTTGTAAAACCAGGTGTTATTACCGGCGATGATGTGCAAAAAGTTTTTGCCATTGCAAAAGAGCATAAATTTGCGTTGCCAGCTGTTAATTGTGTAGGTACAGATTCGATTAATGCTGTTTTGGAAACTGCCGCTAAAGTTCGTTCTCCGGTCATTGTCCAATTTTCTAACGGTGGAGCCGCGTTTATCGCTGGTAAAGGTTTAAAAGCAGAAGGCCAGCAAGCTGCGATTTTAGGGGCCATTTCAGGTGCTCATCATGTACATCAAATGGCAAAACATTATGGTATACCTGTGATCTTACATACAGATCATTGTGCACGTAAACTACTGCCTTGGATTGACGGCTTACTCGATGCTGGTGAGGAATATTATAAAACCACCGGTAAACCGCTGTTTTCATCTCATATGATCGATTTGTCGGAAGAGTCATTGGCGGAAAATATTGCTATTTGCTCCCAATATTTGCAACGGATGAGCAAAATGGGCATGACGTTAGAAATTGAGTTAGGTTGCACCGGTGGTGAGGAAGATGGTGTCGATAACACGGGCTTAGATAGCTCATCACTTTATACCCAACCAGAAGATGTCGCCTATGCCTATGAGCAATTGAGTAAAATTAGTCATCGTTTTACGATTGCCGCCTCTTTCGGTAATGTACATGGTGTTTATAAGCCAGGTAATGTTCAATTAACACCAATGATTCTTAAGAATTCACAAGAATACGTTGCGCAGAAATTTAATTTGCCAGCGGAAAATAATCTAAATTTTGTTTTCCATGGTGGTTCAGGTTCTACTGCTGAAGAGATTAAAGAAGCAGTCAGTTATGGTGTGGTAAAAATGAATATTGATACTGACACCCAATGGGCGACTTGGGAAGGCATTTTGAATTATTATAAGAAAAATGAAGGTTATCTACAAAGCCAATTGGGTAATCCAGAAGGTGAAGATAAACCTAATAAAAAATATTATGACCCTCGTGTTTGGCTGCGTGCGGGTCAGACTTCTATGATTGCGCGTTTAGAACTTGCATATAAAGAGTTAAATTCTATTAATGTGCTGTAACTAATCGCTATTCTATTTCCTGGTTTCTAACCCTATCATTCAGCATAGGGTTTTTTATTACCTAACGTAAGCTCATTTTTCATCTGTTGTTTATTTTGCTAGCAAAAAGCAGCGTTGCACAGATCAGTTCGCTGATAATCGCTGCTAACGATTATCTAATGGTGCCCAGAATGAACTGATTCGAAGGTTGCCAGTTAACCGGCGACAGAACGCTGATAATGCAAATATGGCATCCATTATAGCCAATGGCAGGCGAACTTAATGTTAGTGCATATCATACAACCCGTTATTGTGGAGTTCAGCCTTATACGCCGGTGATGGAAAAGCAGTGGCGATAGTATTCCTGTCTGCTGTGATTACCTGAGGTCTTATTAATAAAAATTTATTTGTTCTTACAGCGGCTTCTTTAAAGGATTTAATTTGAATATCGAGGAATTGTTGACGGGTTGAAACTTTGGCATAACCAAAAAGCCGTATTGATTGTTTGCTTGATCGATTTAAAGTTAGCGAATCTCTTTTATTTTTATAAAATGATTTAATAAACATTTTAAAGCTGATGTTTATAGCTAGATAAAAATTTATAATTTAATATAAATAGTAATTTATATAATAGTATCATTACCAAAAAATTAAAAATAAGTGAAGTATCTTTCAAAAGATGATATGGTATGTAAGTTATCCATGATAAGTTTGTTATTTTATTTGAATTTTAAAAGTAAAAGTAAAAGTAAAAGTAAAAGTAAATGGAATTAACCTATTATGTCAATAAACTTAAACGCTGTTAATGTTAATTATGAATCTAACATTTATTACGAAAATGTGAATAACGTTGAAGATGTTAATATTTCGGAAAAACTATCAACGAAAGAAAAACATTTAAATGCTGTTAATAACTATGAACAAAAAAATATCCCAAAATACTTAACACATATTCCATCTAATATAGAGCTTACCTCTATGGAAAAGAGGTTGATGGAAGATCTTTATGATGAAAAAGAATTATTTTTAAAGACAAGTTATCCGCATAGCCAACAAACATTAATTACAGCTATTAAAGTAATCGATAAGCTAATTGACGATCCAGCAAAAAATATAAAAAATCTTAGTTTGTTATCAAAATATATTGAAAGTTTATATCGTAGAATTAATACATCAGCTCCATCTTGGAACGCAGCAAATACTATTGCCTCAAAATCCTTACAAAAAATAGGAAACTATTTATCTCAAACTTATAAGAGTTTGCCACAATTATCATCAGAACCAAATAAGGATTTGTTAAAATTAACAGAATGTTGGGTTGCAGCAACAACTGAAATGAGTCGAAAGAATGGAACAGGAAATAATTTAATTATAAATTATTCTGATATTGATACGATATTACGGTATTATGTTTTAAATCAAGAAAAGCTATTAAAAAATTACGATTTTTCAGTAAATTTAGGTAGGATTTTAAATCTACTTTGTTACATAAGGCCAGGAACACTAGATAGCCAACTATTATCTAAAAATAAGGAAATAATAGAATCCACTTTATTTAAAACAATTAGCCAATCTTTAGAAATTGTTGATGAAAAAAAAGATACTTTCCCCTTGTATCATTTACGTTGTAGTATGAATACATTAGCTCATATTATCAACGTTGAAAAGATTAATAATCCTAATACTTGGACTCTAACACGTGATAAGATTGATTCCAATCTGCAATCTATATTAAAAAACTATAAAGATCTGCCTGCTAAAAATGATTTACGTGAAGAAATTAGTGTAGTTCTTGCTAAATATTTAGAAGATACAGGAAGAAGTATTGAAAAAAATAACGGTTCGAACTTTTATAACTTTCTTAAACCAATTAGAGAAGAAGAGATTATTCCTCATAGCTTTCAACTTAATAGTGGACATAAAGTAATATCTTCTTATAATTTTAATAATGAAGAAAGAAATAAGCTTAATATTGTAGCAGATAAAGTTTTAAATAATTTTCATAATATTTTTGGGAAAAATAAAATAAAAGATGATTATTCTAAACCATTAGAAATTATTATAATGAAGAATAAAGAACTTTATAACCGTTATGGTAATTATCCTTTTCGTATAGATACTAACAATGGGGGGATTTATATTGAAGGAAATCCTAAAGATCCTAGGCTGTGTCCCTTAATTGCTTGAGCTATAGTATCCATCTGTTTCTACGATACTTTGAATTATGGCTCGCTACGATCTTTCTGATGAAGCATGGGCAATCATTGAGCCCTTGTTGCCAACCGTTTTGACATCTTCGCGGGTCGGTCGGCCGTGGGCAGAACATCGCAAAATCGTCAACGGCATGTTCTGGATACTGTGTTCAGGCGCCCCATGGCGTGATTTACCTGAACGTTACGGCCCATGGAAAACCGTTTATAACCGTTTCAACAGATGGTCAAAGGATGGAACTATTAACATTATTTTCAATAAGTTGCTTTCATTTCTTGATGCTCATGAACTGGTT
>NZ_AUCC01000033.1 GCF_000429565.1 Arsenophonus nasoniae DSM 15247 | reverse complement strand
AGATTAACGCCGGAGAGAAATTCAATGTCATAAAATTGTAATTCCTCAATTGCTTCACAAATTGCATTTTTAAGACTTTGTTTATTCCAGCGACCCGTAAATTTTATCCTCATTCAGTTTTCCCGATTTTATTTTCTGATAATGTTGATAAATTTTATTGGCATAGTGGAAACGATTTTTAATTGAGGTATTGGTATTTCTCATTCCCGCATTATACATGCCAACGGCTAACCAATTTTTACCGTAGGTAGCAAAGTTACGAGTTAAAATCATTGCCCCAATATGAATATTTAAACAAGGATGATTGATTAAGTCATTTTCAGATAATGTAGGATATTCTTTTTTAATGGCGTTAAAGGTTTTGCTATTAATTTGCATCACCCCTAAATCGAACGAGCCATCTTTATTTTTGTTTTTTGCATAGGGATTAAAGTTTGATTCTTGTCTGGCAATCGCTCTTAAATAATCGGGGTCAATTTGATAATAACTGCCGGCTTTATCAAAACAATCGGCAAGGGATAATTTTGAGATAACAAGAAAAAAGAATAACATTATGTTTTTAATTTTCATCACGTCGCTCTTTATTCAAAATCAAGAACAATTCGGCATATTGTCGCCCCTATAAAGCAAAAAGATTTTCTAAAGATATTCCAATAAAGACTATCAATATTACCTCACCAAATCCGCTTTTTCTACCACTAACTCACACACCACACGCAAAATAAATTTTGCATAATTTTATATTTAAATTTCAGATACTTATATGATAATAGCTTTTTTTATAACCAATAAAAATGATAAGTCAAAAATATTTTTTAAATAAGTTATGGCTATTTGTTAAATAAATTCATGTTTTTTAATAAAAAAACATCAAAATAAAGTTTTTATTAATTTATTATTAAGTTTTAACTTAATTTAAAAATAGTTTTAAAATGTGATATAACTCAAAATTTTTCATAAAAAATAGTTATTAATTAATTTTAATATAGTTATAACTTAATTATGTAATACGCAATTACATGTAAATTTAATTCATTTCTTTTGAGGTTTGAAAATGAAAGGCGAAAAAAATCATCCTGTTCTGTTGAAAATTCCTTTTAGTATTATGGATTTTATCGATGAAATGGTCGATGAAAAATTAAAAGATGGTGAAAATAAATCTACGGCAAACCGGACGGCGGTTGCATTGGAAATACTAAAAATAGGTGTCAGAGTTTTAAAGAAAAAAAATGAACAAGGGGGCAAGGATATTACCTTGGATGAAAAACTCGCTTTAATTGCTGATGCCGTTCTTAAATCCGAATTAAAGCTCGATTCGATGTTTGAATTTGCTCATAAGCGTCCACAGGATATTGATGATAACATGATTAAAGCATTTGGTTATCAAGCTGTGAAAGAAAGAATTAACGAAGTGGATTATAAAGTTAGTCATTTTTTCAGACAAAAATAAAATAACGTTTTTTATTTAAAAGCCCCTGAAATTAGGGGCTTAATAGAGTTATTTTTTGTGCTCAATTACTTCTGGTTGAGACTTTTGACCAATAGCGATTTTTTGTGGTTTTTCTTCTTCTGGTATTTCGTAATTAAAGGTTAAAGTTAGCAATCCATCGGCTAAATTGGCATTTTGGATCCTTATGCGATGGTCAAGGTCAAAACTCATCGAAAAGCCTTTTTTTTCAATACCTTTATGTAGCCATTTTTCAGTTTTGCTATCATTACTCTCTTCTTCTTTCTCCGTTTCACTTTTTCCGCTGATGGTCAGCTTATTATTCAGTACCGATATATCTAACTCGTGTTGTTTATAACCAGGAACCGTTACTGTCAGTTCTAGATTTTCTTTATCTTTTTTCTGTAAATTGTAAGCCGGAATATCTGACAAAGGTTTTTCACCAGTTATTCGGCTGAATAATTTATCCATTTGAGAAAATCTATCCGATAACAGGTTATCACTGAGCATAGGAATAAGAGAAAAAGAACGATAAGTCATATTGTCCTCCTTTTTGTGCTTATTAACTTTATTTTCAAGTGTCTGATAATTTTTTTTGAAAAAATAGTCTGAGATTAAATAAAATCATCACCACTGATATCGTCGGAATAGTCATCATTCGAATAATCGTTATTAGTCAATCTTGTATTTTGATCAAATGTGTCAAAATTGGTAGGCTGGAAATTATCATTCATCGTTGAATGATTGTTACTGGCTGAATCAGGCGGATCTTGAATAATATTTATAATTTCATTGGGTGTTGAATGATTAAACATGTTAGTTAACATATTACCTATCATTACACCACCGGCGACTCCTGCTGCTGTTTTTAGCGCACCAGATAAAAAACCACTACTACCGCCTGAAATGTTAGTTGGTTGTTGGTATTGAGGCGTTTGCTGTTGTGGTTTTTCTGTTACGGGTGTAACGGGTTGACTAGGGTTGATTTTTTCTATCAAGCCACTCAGAAAACCGCCTTTTCTTAACTGTATTTCCGCTCCCTTCTTTAATTGAATGACTTCATCTTGTAATTGTTTGACTTGTTGGGTAAGCCTTTTTAGTGCCGCTTCTTGGATGATAATAGATTGCGCCATAAAATAAGGGGATTCGGGTTGTTGCTTAATCAAAGTTTGAATCAGACTATTCGCCTCTGAATCGAGAGAATTAGAGGGTGTCTCCGCTTGCTTCAAGCGTTGAAATAGATCTTCGATAAGCTGTTTTTCTTCGGCTTGCATATTACGCTTCCTCTTGGTTGAAGAGGAATTATTTTATTGAATTTATTATGATTACTCAATGTGATTTTCTATTATTCGGAGCCATCATTTTAATCTCCATACTCTTTTTCTTTGATTTTTTGTTTTTGTTCTTCTTCATGATGATATGAGATATTGATTTCCTCATTTTCCTTTTCCCGTGTCGGAGATTCTTCTGCGAGTTGAAGATCGGGTATTTTCTCATCATCATGCAGTAGTGCCGATTCTAGTGTTATGTCCTGATTTTCATTAATTTTTTCTATTTCTCTATCTTGCGGTAAACTTTCAGGGATTTCATTTATAGGGATATTGGTATTATCGAGTTCAATCACAATCGAATGGTCTTTGGTATCTTTTTTTAAGGCTTCGTCAAATTGTGACAACGAATAAAGATTGATGCTGTTTTCATCATTACCCTTATTTAGTACGATATATAAGCCATCGGATGCACCTTTGTAAGTGGCTTCTTCGATGTTTACTTTCCCTGTATAAACGCCAACCGGAATATGGAGATTTCCACGCTGAATGCCGTGCTCGTTGTTGACAGGTAATAATAATTCTGGTCGGTCATGATGGGAAAACCTGGCCACTTCAAGTAGTGATGGTTCTATCTTTTGTGCCAGCTTTGTGTTACCAATTTCTTTGCTGTTATCCCAAATTCTGATTTCATTGCGAGCCAGTTGGTCTTCCTGTTTGTTCAGGATGTCATGCGCGGTTAATCTGTCACCGGAATTTTTTGTAAGGGCTTCCATCCAGGCATCCCCATCCCGCAAATAAATCTGAACGTGAGCTTTTGCGCGGGATAATTCCACATAGGTATTATCCATTGCGGCGATGGTACGCGAGCCTTCATAGACGATGACATACGGATAAGAAGCGCCTTGTGAGGCATAGCTTGTGATGGCATAGGTGTAATCCAGATGTCTGTCAGCGTATTCTTTTTGTGGTTGATAGGTGACGAGCTTGCCGTTTAACTCAATATAGAGCTTATCGCCCTCAATCCGCTTTATCATGCCCCTGTCGTTATTGGCAATATTGCGGTCTTTATCGGTTGTGGTGAGGCGAATTTTTTCACCCTCTGAGACTTCAATGGTTTTGTCTTCAAAGAGCGCGACGACGGCAGGATTCACTTCAAGCGGTGACAGGTATTTCTCCTGATTATTTTCCCGATTTATCAGACCAACAATGCCTTCTTTTGAAACGCCTGTTATCTGAAAATAGTGTTGATTGATTTTTGCGATGTGCCCCAACTGGTTTTGCCAAAATTGACTATCTTTTAAATCCGCTTCCTGATGGTTGATGCGTTGCAAAACAGGAATAATGGCTGATTTACCCAGCATCTGTTGACTTTGCATCACCGCATGAATATTTTCATTTAACTGATTTCGATCGGCATTTAACGGGGTGATAATCACCGTGTTATCACGCGCTTCTTTCTCTCTCCCCACATAGTCATCAATCACCATTTTTATCATTTGATTGTCGTTTTCCTGTGGTTTACCTGATGAATCCCCCTTCATGATTGCGCTTTCGGGGATAAAAGCGCCATTATTCCTTGCTACCCGGTCAGGGGAAACCTGACGAATAATATCCAATGATTTTTGTGTGTTTCCGGCAATGATTGCCTCAATAGCGGGTTTTAATTCGGGGGTTTGTCTGACGATTTCGTCCATTACCACTTTATCGGCGGCACTTCGTTGCCAAGCAAGGGCAAAAGGGGCACCCCGCTCGAAGGCTTTTAGCTGTTTTGCATCCCCTGAGAGGACGACTCTTCCTGCATTATCCGTGATGTTAAGTAGTAATTCTGCCAGGGTTTTATTGCCAATCATCGAGCTTTCATCAATCACAAACAAGGTATTTTTATACGATGTTTTGAGGTTGTTCTGGTGCTTTTCCATCAGGAAACTGGCAATAGTTTGGGATTTTATGCCCGCTGCCTGTAATTCATTGACGGCTTTATGGGTGGGTGCGAGGCCGACGATATTCACGTCGGGTCGATTATCGTTAAGTGCTTGTGCTACCGTTTTAAATTGAGTGGTTTTCCCGACCCCCGCATAACCTTGTATCATGATCGTCTGGTCTTTTGAAGTTAAAACGAGTTTGGCGGCTTTTTGTTGACCTTGGGTTAATCCGGTAAAATGCAGTTTTTCTTTATTCTGGATTAACGGTAATTGACTGTTTTTGCCCTGTAAAATCTGCGTGAGGATTTTGACCTCATTATCAAAATCTTCTTTGCGAATAAAGCGCCCATAAAACTCGTGCGTTGTTTCATCCACGCATTTCACTTCGCCTTTTTTTAGGCGTTGTTTAAAAGCGTTTATGCAATCATTAAACGTAAAATTACTGGATTTTGCTGCATCGGTAATAACATCCAGGCTATTAAAAACCATACTTGATTTTGTCCGCCGGTCAATGGCGATGTTCAGTTGTTTTTGGATATCAGGGGTGGCATTATTTTTAGCAACCTCGGCCGCTTTCAAAAATGATTCGTCACCTTGCTGAATATCAGAGAGCACGGTGGTGCTAATTTCACTTTGTTGTAACCGTTTTTGGATGCTATCGCTATCCAAACCGGTTATACCGATAATATTCTTTCCACTGCGTCTTATCTGATTGATGGTCAAATTATTGACCTCTTTTTCGTTAAATACCGCAATCACGGTTTGATTTTTATCAAGGCTATTCCCAAACGCTTCACAGTAGTGGTATTCCAGTTTGCTATCGGCTTTTGGGGTGAATGACGCTTTTTTGCCGTATTCATCTTCCATGATGATTTTATCGGCAAATAAAAAATTGCCTTTTTTTAGCTCGGTAATGGTAAAGGTTTTACCCGCCTGGATATTTTGGCCGAACACGCCAGTTGATTTGACTCTATCACCTTCTCTTAATTCCATCTCCTGTACCTTGAAGAGACGGTAGTGACTATCAATTTTATTAATTGAAAGGGCGGAGGTGTTACCCGCACTATCTTGCAATAGGAGTTTATTACTTTGTTTGCTAATACTTTTTATCTGATATTGCTGCCGTTCATTTTCTGTGGTGCGCTCAAGTATCATGCCGATGTTATAGGTGCTACGCTGATTGCGGTTGGCTGCATCTAAAAATATCGATTTTTTGGTAGCCACTACCATCTTATTTTCAGACAGCAATCCTTTTTCGATTAAAACCTCACGGGTTTTGGTGGTTATTGCTTCTTTTGTTGGGTTATTTCCTGCCTGAATGATGACATCCTTATTTAAAGCATAAAAGTTAGCAAAATGATTAGCGGCGGTCTGTATTCTACTCGTTTTGTCCTGTTCAGGGACAAAATAGAGATGTTTATCGGCATTGGATTCAAAAGCGTTAATCGGTTCGGTGCCGAGTGCGCGGGCGATTTCACTGGTCAGTCCTTTGTTTTTACGGCTGGCACTATCCAATGCAATAATCGTATCGCCCTCGGTATATGACCGACTAAGTAATGCCGCAACTTTGTTAAGGGGTAAGTGTTCAGACTGGTAAATTCCGATTAATTGCCGTTTATTGTTATTTTTATGGGGGGCATTTAAATAGTCATCAATGCTGATGGTTTTTACTTTCTTATTGACCTGTTCCTGTAATTTATCGCTGATTTTTTTATTCGGCGTAATAATCACGGTATTTAACTTATTTTCTTTGGCCAAGCCATGAAGTTCCTCGATAACCTGAATTTCATGGGTAAACCCGCCTTTAAGATTAACCAGATTAAATCTGACATTGTTTTGGGTAATATTTTTTGCTAACGCGCTTTCCTGTGCTGTTGTTAATTCATGTTTACTGTACCGCAACTGATGAATTAACGTGCTGACCGCATTTTCCTGTTTAAGGTGGTTTTCTGTGGTTAACAGCGTGCTTTCTGAATTAAGCGGTACGATACTCCCTTGTTTAATCGCCTGGTTAATTTCCTTGCGTAATGTTTCTAATACTTTCGGCTGGCAAGGGATGCGATTAATGACATGGGTTAATAAGGCATCATAGGAAAATCGGGTGTTTTTATCCGATAGTACCTTAATGGATTGTGAGATAGCCTCTTTTAGGTTAACCATAGGCGTAGATGGGTTGAGGTTTTCTGCTTTTTTCACGTTATCCGCTGAATATCCCGTCTTCGCCAGCCTTGCTTGCCATTCTTTATGGAGTGTCTCAACATTGGTAAAGGTTTTTGCTTTACGGGTCGCTAACACGGCGGCACTCTTTTGTTTAGCGGAAGCCGTTTCGCCTACCGCCTCGACAACCTCTTTGCGCCTAGATGAAAAAGGTTCAGTTGGTACGCCTTCTATTTCCCATAGGCCATTTTTCCCCGTTGAAATAAACGAATACCCCTGTTTCTGCAAACTTTCTTTTAGGTGCTGGCGATAAATAGACCCAAAAGTAATCTGTAAATCGCGGATAATTTCGTTAAATCCATTACGATTGATGGTATCTGATGACAGTGTTTTCCAGCCTTTCTTATCTGACCAGGTGGCATTGATTAATAAGGCATGGGTATGTAAATTAGGGTCGAGATTGCGATTAGTGGTATGCATAAAAAGGGCAGCAATTGTATTGCTGGTCATTTCCGTTTGTGTGACCCCTTTTGTCATTGTGCGGGTTGAGCTTATATTTTCAATCTCTTTGAGGGCTGATGCCACCGCCTTTTTATGTGCATCAAGCACCGCAGTATTGCCTTCAACCAAGGCTAATACCGAAACACTTTTGGGCGCGGAAAAGGTTAAATCATAGCCTGGTCGATGCTGATTCTTACCCGTTTTATTAAAGCTTAACTGCGTACCATCCGGTAGTTTCCCTTCCAGCATCTGCTCAAAGGTGTTTCTATCCACCGTGCCGGTTAATCCTAACCGCTCAGCGCCTTTACCAAACCACCCAGTGCCTTCTTCACCGACAAAGTAATAGTTATCCTTTTCCTCATAATAGTTGGCACTGGCGGAAGCGCCGCCACTGGTGAGATTTTTGACCGACAGCATAAGCTAAACCTCCTTATCGGTGCTTTTTTCATGTCTTAGGTTGTTGTTTGTCTCCTGTGCTGGGTTATCCAAGTTATTCTCTTCTGCTTCTAATACCGGTTTGCCGGTTTTTGCGGTGCCATAATAATTAACCGGCTCAACATAATGGGTCTGTTCAGGAGGTGTTATTTCCATCGTCTGTGGGTTGTTGGTCTGATTTTGATTGCTTTGGTTTGATTGATTACGCCGACCGGTGACCAATTTATCCACTTTATTTTCAATTCCCGATTTATTCAGTTCCTGCTCAATCTGATTATCAAAAACTGCTGATACATCGCGCTCAATTTTCCCTGCGGCAATCGTTTCATACGGTTTGTGTTCCAGCGTGAGTTTGACAATCGGCACATTCCCGCGGAGCGAGACAAAGCACTCCAAATCATCCAAATTCTGAATATCAGAGAAGCTGACAATTTTTTCACGGGTATCTTCTTTGGAGAAGTTCACGCCATCCCGAATAGTATCGACCCCATAGCTATACTGGTCGCGGAATTTAAGTAAACGGGTTTCTCCCAGTTCTTTTTGTACCCACTCCGCCACACTGCCACTGGGGGCACGGAAATAGAGGCTGGTATTCGCCAAATCCCATATATTGCGAGCGTCATGAGCGCCATAGTTCGCTTCTAGTTGCGAGAAGTTTTGAATACCGATAAGGGTTGCCCCACCAAATTTACGCGCTTCGGAGAGATAATCGCTAATGACCGGCAGCTTATGAAGACTTGGCAACTCATCTAACACTGTCCAGATACGACTTTCTCTGCTCGGTGTTAACGCCAGCACGGATTGCATGGTGAGATTGAGCCAGGTGCTGATTAACGGTTTTAAGGCAGTATGTAAGCGACCATCACTGGAGATGAAAATCCAGGCATCTTCATTGGCATTTTGCACCCATTCCCGAATGGAGAAAGGGGGCTTGCTTTCTTTTTCCAATCCCTGACAGTAGCGCAAGGCTTTGACATAAGCACTTAAGACGGTACGAATGGTCATGGCGGTTTTTTCTATACTGCCATCGACTAAATTAGCGGCATCGGTGCCCTGTACAAAATCATGCAATTCAGCCAGCGAAATGGACAATAACCGCTGTAATAATTTTTTAATCGAACGGTCAGGATGTGAGCGCATATGCTCTGCGGTGGCAACAAACAACAGGCGAGCAGACATGAGCCAGAAAGGGTCACCGCTTTTGGCATCGGGGAATAAGGGCAGCGCAAAGGTTTCAAAATCGGCGCGGTCTTGGCACTCACGCCATAAATCCCAGTTCGGGCAACGTGCATCCATTGGATTTAAGATAATGTCCTTGCCTTCCCGATAAAAAAGCGGGATAAAGTTATTGCCTTTATCGTAGACAATCGCTCTTTTCCGCTGTTTTCTTACCTGCGTTAACAGGTCATTAATGACGGTACTTTTCCCTGTTCCCACGGTGCCATGCAGTCCAATATTTTGTTGTTCGCTGTTTTCAACCAGGTGTAAATCGCCGATTTTTAGCGATGAGAGTTTGCCTTTGGCTTTTAAAAACTGATTAATCTCTTTTACCGAATTTGCCAGATAGCGACCACCGATAATCTCATTTTTTCGCTGCTGGGCGCCTTTTTTGCCTAACCACCAGAACACCGCAACAATCAGGCCAACAAAGGTAAAGGAAGCGACTCCCCATGCCCAAAATGCCGCTTCTTTCAATAAGACATAGCAATAAATAAAGTACCTATCGAGGCGTACCTCGCGGGCGGTTTTCTCAAATTCAATCACCTGACCGGTTCTTGGGTTTAACCAGTGAAAGGTGAAGGTGCCACCTTCACTGGTGCCAATCGCTTCCTGTAGCGGAATAACCAGTTTGTCTATTGCCCAGTAAGCTAACCCGTGTATCATCTTCTCAAGCGGGATTTGAACGGCGATGGTGGCAAAAAAGACCATCACCGTAGCGATAATCACCCAGAACGCCACGATATTGGCTATCTGCATAAACATCGCCACCATGTATTTAATTACCTGACCACCCTGGGTCATGTTTCTGGCATCAAGACTCATAATCAAACGTTCCTTAGCGAGAGGAAGCCCAATTCGTTATCGAAAAAGCGTTAAGTTAACTGGGCTTATTATTTTGAGAGAAATTAAAGAATATTGGCGATACTTTTGGCTAACTGGTTTTCCAGTTCCGGTTTCGCCTCTTCAAATTTCAGGTTGACTTTGTTGGCATTGGACACAATCCGCGTCTGGTATTTATGGCGGTTGGTGGTTTCGGTGCTGGTCTGCAATTGAGAACCGGAGGTACCTTGTTTAAGACGTGCGGTATCATTGACCGTTACATTATTGTTTTTGCTTAATGCGCTAATCTGCAAATCCGTTATCATGGTGTAATTCACATCTTCCACCATGGCATCCGCTGCTGCGCCAATCAGCCCTGCGGCCAATCCCACGCCTAATGCGCCGCCGGTAGAGTCGACGTTATAAGCCATGGCACTTGCGCCTACCGCTGCGCCGAGGGCAGCACCTTCATAACCTTGCGATAAAAAGCGTTGGGCATCTCTTAAATCCATTTTATCGGCTTTTAAGACATTGGCCTGTATCCAGTAATAGGCGGCATTGGGATTATTCACGACCGTATAGCCTTTCGCTTCAACCGCTTTTTTAATTAAGCTCGCTAAATCTGACATCTCTTTATCGGACGTATTTTTGATTTGCAAGTAAACGGTTTTCTGTGAAGCCGGATCTAACCAAATGGTTTCACTCATTTGGGTTTTTACTTCAAGATTGCGTTTTTTCACTGCCGTACTGACCGCACTACAGCCTGTTATAGCCACAGATGTCGATATTAAAGTAACCAGCAATAAACGCTTAAAAGGGTGTGCCATTTTATAAAAACTCCATGTTAAAGGTATAAGAGATTACTTGAACAGAATCCTGTTCAAGTAACGTTCTGATAAAAAAGGATTATCTAAGGATTAACTATCACGACGGCTATAGTCATCATGATCGAACCCGCTTGTCGTGCTGAAATCATTGTCATAATGGTTATATGAATTATGTGAAGAAGAGTCATCATAAGAACTATCAAACGAATAGGAAGATAAGGATCCTCCTATATCATAACTGCCAGAACCATACATATTTCCAGCACAATCTGAACCACATCCACTCATGGATAGCCCTGTAGCTGGATTAGTATCTAATCTATCAGTGATATCATCATCAAAAAGATTACTGCTTGAGGTTTCATTATTGAAAGGAGAAAAGTCATGTGATGAATTAAAGCTTTTATTAGGCGCACCGGATAAATGCGGAAAGGCAATTGCAGAGGTGAAGAAGAAGTTAATTAACGCAGAAATTATAATCGCGAAGTAAACGATCTCTGAAGATTCATTGCCTTCAATAATTTCTCTGATCAAAGTGAAAATATTACCGATAATAAACGCTAAAACAACAAGGGTTTTATAGATTTTTGGGGTGATGCGCCAGTTTTTTGAAAAAAAGCAGCATAAAGCACCCATATTAATGACGCTCATGGCTACCATGGAGGAAGTTTGTTTAAAATAAAACAAAAATAACACCTCAAGGATCACCATCATAATAACAAATGAAAAGAATTTCATTGGGATTTCCCTCCTTTCTCTTCGTACCTTTTAATATTAGCGGATTTTTCCTTATTTATCGCTTTCTCATTAGCGATTATTTTATCCTGAGTGGGTGCCACCTGATGCCCAAAATCGGTTTTCTCTGCCCGTATCGCTTTCGCATATTCGCCGGTATTAGCCTCGGCAGATTCAAGCAGACTGACTTGATTACTTTCACCGGTCTCAGGGTTAATTATTGACTTATGTTTTTGGATCCGGCCTTTATCGGCTTGCTTTTCTAATTGCGCTGCACTTTGATTAAAGCCGGCTGGATTATATTGGCTGGCATCATGCGAAACCTGCATACTATGGTAATGACTGGTGACTACTGCTTGGTTTGCAAAATGATTATGGCGTATATCATCGGCGATCCGATCGCTAAACTCGCTTACCAGTGCTTCACGTTGTGCTCTAACTTCTGGTGACCCCGCATCCGTTAATACACGACCTGCCTCAGCTTCACCTAAACGCGAATACGCGAACTGGGTAAACTCCTGCTCCAGGCGATGTGAAGCACTTAAACGTTCTGTTTCGGTTAAATTGGCTTGCTCTGAGATACTTTGCTCTTTGGTTTGACTGGCGGTAAATCCGGCGAAATTTTCGCTGGTATTTTGCAGTGAGGCTCTTAGATCTCTCACTAGAGAACGCGTTTCTGAATTAGATATACGACTAATGTCATCATCTGTCATGTTCTTAATAACGGTTGCGGATTGACTCGATGCAAAATCTTTTGCAGATTGCATATCTTCGCTGGTTTTATTGCTTTTTGAAGCAGAATCAGTGTTTGTGTCTGTCCATCGATGATCATATCCGGATTTAAGACTGGCTTTTCCTAATCCAATGCTAATGGAGCCGCCAGCATCGACAATATCAGCACTCTCTGTTGAAGTTTTATATTCTCTCGCTGTACTGTTAGTTGAAGACATGGCTTCTTTTGCGTATTGGGATTGTCGTTGAACATCTTCAATCGCTTGGCGTTGTTCACTGGATAATTTGCTATCTTGTGATCCTTGTTTGCTAAACTGATTACTGAGTGCCGTTGAAATATTGTAGGTATCATTAATGGCACTTTTTAATCCCTGATGATAACTTTCGGTCTCGCGGTGTTGACTGCTTAACGCTTTACTGAAACTGGTATCGAGCATCGAACTGGTATCCAGACTAAACGGCAGTTTTGAGATAGCTTGTGTGGTATCGACAATATGCTGACCATTTTGGGTGGTGCTAATCATCGCCCCGTTATCGATTTGCTGGCTGGAGAGTCCGGCTTTGTAACTGCGGTTTAAATCGGTTTTAAAGCCGTTAATATTTTCCACCTGCATATTGGCCATGTTGTAATTGCCACTTGCTACCGCTGATGCATCGGCAGTCGTTGCCCCTGCCAGAGCATTACCCAGATAGGAGCCGGCACTGGCAATCTGTTGTCCGAGGGAGGTGAAGAGTTTAAAGCTTAAAAACGGAATAGACATCATCATCCAGCCGGCAATCCCTGCCGTGGTGCTGCCGGTCTGGGTGAGTCTGTCCAGATTAGAAAACGTCACATTTTCGCCATTTAGCGTGGTTGCCATCATGAAATTATAAACATGATTAAAGATAGCAAACATCACAGGCCATAACATCAGACTGCCCATGATGTTCAGATAATTAATTATCACCTTATACGTTATTTCTCGCACAAAAAGCGCTAAGGCCATAATCGGAAAGAGCGAAATACACAACAGCATCAACACGGTATTGAGTTGTGGTAACATTTCACTGGCCAGATGATAACTGGCCTGATGGGATAAGCGCATTTTTGCCAACGATTGCTCGGTGGTAATGAGATTTAACCCCGCGGGGTCATTCATGGCGGCTGCGTAGGCGTTAAAGCCTTTTCTTAAGCCCGCTATCATGATGTTCTGTTTTAAAATATCGGCGGCACTTTGGCTCGCTTTCATAAAGTAGTTATAGCTGCCTTCGAGCATATGCGGTAATACCACCGAGGCATCGTGGCGGCCTGGAAAGAGCTTTCTGGCATAAAACATCAGCGTGCTGCCGGTGCCGGTGGTATCCAGATTAAGCAGGGCTTTAAGTTTCACCGTCGCTTGCTGACAGGTCATAAACTGACTGCGTGCGCCTTCGGTGTTTTCAGCTTCCCAGCCCTGATAATAAATGCCTCTTAAGGGGCTAGGTTTTGAGAAAATCAGACTATAAATATCGCGGGTATTGAGTAACTGGCTTAAGCTGTATTTGTGGTTTAGCTGGATATCGGGGATAACACAGTTTTTCACGTATTCACTGAAATTGGCATTAATCTCAGGGCTGTGACTGTGAAAGGTTAATGATTCCTGCATCAATTTCTGGCCAAACATCAAGCCGGTTTTGCTGTAGGCGACACTCTCTGGCAGATGAAAAAAATCATCATAAAAGATGGCCGCTGAATGTCCGATACCTGTTAACAACCAAAGTGGGGTGGCTAATCCTACTGGCACATTATCCACCCGATTGATTTTATCGGGTCTCGTCAGGTCGTTGACTACTACCGTGACTTTCGGTGTCAGCAATAATGCCGTCACACAAACGAAGGTGAATCCCCAGGCAAAAAGCCCTTTTAAGTCATGGGTTTTAACGTACGTCATGACGCAGGTTAAAATGCCGAGCGTTTCCGCCAGATACAGTAGCCCACCCCAGGTGCGGTGATTAACCATGGCGGCCACTGCATTCAAGGTTTGGGTCACCATATCGCCGCCACTGATAAACCAGGTATCTAATACCATCTTTACCCTCCAAACTGATAGTTGCTCATCAACCGGTCAGACAACCCTGATGAGAGTTGCTGTCGCAAATAGTGCAAATTGCGCTCAAGCTCCAGTAGATGACTTTGATTAATCCGCATTTTGGTTAAGCGCTGCGCCATTTTCTCGCGCACGGTTTTCAGGCTATTTTGAAACTGTTTGTTTTCCTCTTCGGTATTCAGGCTCCCCGCACCTGCCACCTCCACCAAATCAATCAGGCCATCGATATAGCTCACCACCATGTCGCTGGCGATGTATTCGGCCAGCGATGTGACTATCGATTCATCAAGACTGAGTGAGGCACTGTCAATCACATAGCGCAGGATTTGGACGCGGGTACTGCCAATCAAGGCCGTTTCCTTATCGGTTAACGCCGCATCGGTGGTGGATTTTTTAAACAGGATTGACAACAACTTTTGGATTTGTGCTATCATGCCATGGCTGGCGGTCACTGTGATTTTGCTCTTCGTGGGCTTTAGGCATTGCGTGACATCGTCACAACGATACACCTCCGTTGTGCCACCTTTTAGAATCGCGTTCATTACACTGTCACTTGCGCCTAGTCCTGGCAACACCGACAATTCTCCCAGATTGCCATAAATCACGGTGCCGACCAGCGACATCATCAGCTCCTTTAATTCCCTGTCACTACTGATGAACTGGTTAATTTTCTCAAACGCACTCCAGGTTAAGTTCCGATTGCGCGGTATGCGCTTTTTCTCTTCGTCATTGGCGTGGTTAAATACCTTATTGGTTTCATTACCCACGCCACAGCCTTGACGGGACGCTGCCCAATCGGCAAAAACGCTATGGTTACCCGCAATGTCCTGACAGACGTGCTGGCTGGCCGCTTGTGATTTTGGCCATAGCCCACCAACAATGCCTTGTGCCGCCTGACAGGTGGAGATATTGGTGTTGTTAATATCGGTCGCCAATTTCTGTAAATAATCCTTGACCGCCTTAACTTGCGGTAGTGCGGTTTCTAACGCCAGGTCAAAGGCGTAACCGGCGGCATTACTTAAAATCTGTTTCGCCATCACTTTTATCTGGTCGGAGTTAATGAAGCTAAATGACCCCAGATAAGCATCGATGCCCCCGCAACCGGATTTCACTTCGGGTAAGGTGACCGAGATAAGCTGGATTTGTCTGACGGGATTGCGTAGAAACAGCGAGCCACCCGTGAGATAACCGGCTGCCTGTCCCTGCCACGCCGCTGCTTGCGTGACATTTGCGCCACTGCCGCTATTGAGCTCCTGAAAAAATTTGTTTAAATCTTCATTGATACCGGCATGCGTTGTGGCACAAAACAGCATTAGGGCGATTATTGGATTGCGGTTTTTCATTGCAATACCCCCAGTTTTTCGGCCAGCCCAAAAGACTGTTCCAGTCGGTTAACAAACATTTCTGCGCTCAGCATGCCTTGCGAAACCGGAATAGCGACCAGCGTTTGGGTGTTAACAATAAAATCCGTTGGCGTCACCTGCGGTAATTCAGGGAAAAACTCACTTATCACATCCGGGGTTACCGGTAATACGTTACTAAAGGTGCTATCACCGAGTCCGTCAAAACTGTAGACAAAAACCGGAATACCCAGTTGCTGCGCGACGCTATTCAGCACAGGGTTAAACTGCCGGCAATATTGACAATCGGATTTCATAAAATGCACGATTTGCCAGTGAGTGATATTAAGCACCTGACCGGTTGATAAGCGAAAGGTCTGAGATTTCACTTTGGGCGCTGCTCGCGGTTGCGTTGAGTTATTCTTGGTCATCGTCTTGTGTTTTTCGAGCGCAGCGATTTCATCAATCACGCCAGCATTGGCGGGAATGACAAAAAGCAGCACAAAAAAAGCAAATAGTGTTTTCATCGTTAATCCCTCGGCGCAAAATCAGTCACGCGGTTTAATAGGCGTTTTGCTAAATCATCTTGACTGATAAAGCCATAAGCCAGTGGATGGTAGCTGCCGGTACTCGGGTCAACCAAAAAGAGCGCAGGGAAATAGCGAATTTGCATTTTTGCCGCCTGTCCTCGGTCTTTTTGGCTGTTAGGTAACTCGGGGTTGATGACACCATCAACACTAATTGGCATCACCGCCATCTGATATTGCTGGGCAAATTCCCGCACCACTTGTGCTAATTTGTTGTCTAGGGGCGCATTCCCGCGATAGAAGAAAAAGACCCCATAGCGCTCATTGACGGCTTTGATGGCAGTGGCCTGGGCTTTGCGTTCGTTCGCGTAAGACAAGGTTGCCGTGGCGTTATAATGGGAATGCCTGTTGTTGTAATCGAGTTCCGGTTTCAGTAGTAGCACCTTCTGCCAGGTGGCTGAGAACTGACTGGCGTTATCCGACCAGTAGTTTTGAAACGCTATCCAGCGCGCCACTTTCTCCGGCGATTTCGGGTCAAGCACCGCGGCATTGCGTAATTCATCGCCCAGGGCTTTGATTTTTTGCATAGTTTCCACCGCTGACAGTGTTTTTTGCGGTGATGACCGTGCTTCCAGCGTTTCCTGTTGCGGTGCCGGTTCGTTATACCAATGCCAACCGACCGCAGGGGAGTAGTGATAACCATCGTCGGGCTTTGCGGTCACTATTGCCGATAACAGCACGCTACTTAATAAAAGGCGTTTCATGATTTGCGCCCCTGTAACTCGTTTTTAATCTGCTGGCTTATCTTTTCAGTGAGCTTTTTGCTATCCGGTAGTGTTGTTTTGCTGTTAAGCTCATCATAAAACTCACTGAAATCGAGCGTATCAAATCTCACCCGTTGCAACTCGTCAATCGTCAGTCCGCGACAATCTGGATGCTTCGCACTACCAAATCCCACGCCCAGTTGACCTCCTCTCCCTTGTGCCTGCACAATTTGCGCGAGCTTACTGTCAAACACACAATAACTGTGTTTTTTGCGCAAACACACCCCTAATACCTTTTCGGCGCAAAACTCCCCCACATCAACCACCAATCCTTTTCCTTTGGCTTTACCAATCGCTTTTTCTTCACTGTCACAACTGGCCAGACCAATATCATGCCCCCAACCGCTGCTTTTGCAGCAATTGCTAAAACCAATCGCCGTTTTACGGCACGCCATCGGTTTACCGGTAAACGCACTGATATTTTTGCCCTCCCCACTGATGTCTTTACCGGCTTTCGCAAGTGCGGCCAATTGCGATACCGCTTCGCCAAAATCATTATTTTTGCCCGAGGCAATGGCGGCACATTTGCCGTCCGAGCAGTAGAATTTACCGCCACAGAGAAACCCTTCCCCCTGCGTGGTTTGTTGACACTGGAATTTCACCGATTCCTTGACGCATAAATTGCCGATTTTCTGCAAACACTGGCGTTGCCCTTCACTGCAATTAGGGTCTTTTTCCCAACGACCACAGGTATTATCATCCCGTTCAGAGACCACCCACTCCTCGGATTCTTGCCAGCAAGGGAGCGTGACAGGATAACGTTTGCCGTCTTTAACGACATAACGGGTTTCGCCTTTTTGACTGCACCCCGCTTTTGTTTTAACCGCATTGCCTTTATCAACAGGGCAGTTCGCTGTCCAAACGATTTTTGGATGCCAGATTATCTCTTTGGCTTTTACGGTAAAGCGCAAGGTTAATTTGGCGGGCTGATTAAAGCGATAGGCACCACCTCGGCTTCTATCATTGTGTGAAAACGGGATTGGCTTGCCTTTAATGAATTGTCGGTCAGTCACATGAAGCTCGCCCGTAATATCGCCGCCGCGACCAAGCCAATAAATAAAACTATCACCCATCCCTGAAATGCCCACACTGTGGTAGCAACGGTAACAACCTTGATAGGTGTAAGTCACTTTTTCTATCGTGCCATCCACATCCGGCGTGATAAGCGCAACAATCTGCCTTCCTTCTTTGTGATACGGTAGGTTTTGTAATTGATAAACACGTGTGACGGTTCTGGTTTGCGTTTCACTTGTCCACTCAACGCTGGCTGTGTTGGTACAGGTGCTGACTATCGTTTTTCCCCGTTCGCAGACATGCTCTTTAACTGTCGATTGGCTAATGCTTTTTTTACTGCACTGCTCAGCACTGCCTGCGGTAATCCCTTCGGCATTTTCCTGAATGGTTTGGCTGTTTTTTACCATGTCCGATTGCCAGTCGATTTTATCCTTGGGATTATTGATATAGGTTTCCCGGGCGAGCTTGCCTAATTCACTGTCATTAAGGGACTGATTGGCAGCATTACCTATTTTCGATGCATCTTGATAGAAATTTGCCTCATTGGGGTTAGGGGTAAAATTGGGTAATTCCTTTTGTGGCTGAAAATTCGTTAGCGCAGATTCCGTCTGCTTTTGCGTTTGTTCAGCCAGGTCATAACCTTCTTTCGCGGCACTATCCATATCGTTGGCAAAAGCCGATATCGCAAACATCAAAAGTGGCACGGTCAGTATTTTATTCATCACGACACGCTCCATGACGAGTAATTTGCGTTAATCCTTCCTCCAACGCCACTGAGCCATACACAATATCAAATGTCTTGCCACAGCGTTTAACCAGCGCAGGAACCTGGGTAATGCCATAGTAGTCAAAGCGCAGCGGATCAACCTGGATGCCCGCTACCTGATATTTTTGTATCAGATTAAGTAAGTAGCGGGCGGTTTTTTCCATGCTGTTGTCAATCAGACCGTTGAAATAGACCGGGATCCCTTTTGCTTGCGCCGATTTTAATAAGGGCACTAGCGTTTTTTCTGGAATACTGGATGATAAAAAATAGGCGGTTTCTTGCTGTATCCCTTCTAACGGCATCCCTTCCTCTGCCGGTGTGGTGGCTGATATCAATAAAATTAACAGGGAGAGTAAGGTGAGTTTTTGCATCGTTATTCCCCTAAAGCAGCACACAGTTGCGTTTTTTCCACACCAGATAGCCGTAGTTCTTTTTAGTGTTCGGCATTTCTTTACCGGTTTGCCAGCGAATGACACTGCGACCGGTGGGATGACACTGATTGGCATCCGGCACGGGATTGACCATTTGATAGCGATAACGGCTTTTGGGCATAATGACGGTCGGGTATTCCTGACACACTGCCTTGTTTTCGCCAATCGTGTCCCAAATCATGCCTTGGCGATGTAATTTAAAATTCATCCGCTCAGTGAGTAATAACGCACTATTAATACCACTGCTTTCGGAATAAACCGTCCCCGTAAACGGATACATCGAGCCGTGTGAACCCGCGCACCAAAAGAGTGCATCGAGTGGTAAGCGGGCTTCACTGGCAATCGCATCGGCGGCACAGGCTAACTGCGCGATGCTGTTACCAAACAGCATTGCCTCTGGATTGGTAAAAAGCGCCAGATTGTCGTCCATCCACATCGGGTCAAGTTCCGAGAGATAGCCAATGTCATATTCACCGCCTTGCATGCAGCCGATGGTGGTTAAGATATTAAGCCAGCTAATCAGCGGATATTTGTACCAGTGCACGTGATACATCCCGCCTGGGTTTTCATTCGCGCCTTTGGTGCCTTTTCCCATCCCAATCTGCCCAATCGGAATGGTGAAACCACCCATATTGACCATACACATCGGTGAGCGCGTCACATCGGTCATGGCAAACGGCTCCCAAAAGCCTATCGCCAGGCCAATACGTTGAAATAACGGCGGTGGCGCAGGGCATAACTGAATCGGTGAGGAGGGATTGCGCGTGTCCGGTAGACTACTGCTATTTAAACTGATATTCCCGAGGCTGATTGGAAACAGACAGCGCCAGCAGATATCGGTAATCGGATTGACCCAGCGACCCTCACATAATGATGCTTTCGCCGATAACATCGGATTAAGCAGCAAAAAAGCGAACAATAAGTGGAAGGGTCGCGTTTTCATTATTCGCCTCGCTTCGCTTTTTCAATCGCTGCCAATAAGGTCTTCTCGCTTACCGCCCCGAAAAACATCGTCGTATATTCCAGTGTCGGCTTTTCCGTATTCATCACAATAAAGGCTGGCGTGCCTTCAATACCTATCTCTCTGGCCTCATTCGATGTTGCGGCAATCTCGCTATTTGGCGTTTCTTCAACCGATAGGGTGACACCCGCTTTTTTTATTGCCTGTTTAATATCCAGCCCCTGTTTTCCTGTGTTGTTGCTAAACATCGCTTCATGGTAGCGTTGAAAGGCTTTTTCGCCGCCCGCTTTCCAGACAGCTAATCCTGTTTGTGCGGCTATCTCTGATTTTTCACCAAAAATCGGATAGTTTTCAAAGATAAAACGAACATCGGATTGTGTACTGATAAGTTGCTGGATAATGGGTGCCATTTTTGCACACCAGCCACACTGGTAATCAAAGAATTCAATCAGCGCTATCTTGCCTTTTGGATGGATAACCGGGGTATCGGGATGGGTTAATCGTTGATTTTTCAGGATGACGTTAATGGCTTTTTGGGTCTGTTTTTCCTGTTGCGCGTTTTCCAGCTTTTTATGCATCTCCAGCAAAATTTCGGGGTGCGTCAGCAAATAACGGTGAACAATCTGCTCTATCTCTGTTGTTTGCGTTGCGTTAAATGGCGCTGCCCAGGAAAATAACGGAAACGACAATAACGCAGGGATGACAATCAGGGTGGCGAAAAGACGGGATTTCATCATTCAGCTCCTTTTGCTTTTTCAACTGCGGCTAATAACGTTTTTTCATCGACCACACCGGTTAAAATTGTCGTATTTTCTGTAGTAGGATTAATAAAATTAACAACAATAAAAGTGGGGAGCTTTTGGATATTTAACTTATTAGCATAATGAGCCGTTACAAGTGACATAACATCGTTATCAATTACAAACTTATTTAATTCAGTTTGAATATCTGTAAAAGGATATTTGGATTTTTCTATTGCTTGCGGAACATTCCCACTTTTAAATAATTCAGTAAAATATTTTAAAAATGCCTTGGGACATTTACTCCATACCATCAATTCTGCTTGCGCACCCAGAACAGATTGGTCTGATTTATCGGATAGATTTTTAAAAACAAACCGGATATCAGGGTGTTTTTTAACCAGATTTAAAATCGTCGTAACCATCTTTGCACAAGACTTACAATGATAGTTATATAGCGCAATAACCCCTACCCGAGACTTTGCATTTAAAACGGGGGTTAATTTTCCAGTGTACATTTCGTAAGCTTCGACCATTCTTTTAATATCTTGTGAAGATAAAGATGTTTCAGCCAGCGCAAACATTGGCAACAAAAATGTACCCAACAATAATCCGATAGTGACATATCTTTTCATAATGTCCTTTTCTCCATTTTGCGTGTTTGGGATTTCATTGTACTGCCACCTCAGTTATCCGTAATAAGGAATGATTCGGCATTTCATCCACTACACTGGGTAATCGCTCAATGCCAAACCGGTTAACCAAAACGCCACCCTGATCAAAGTAGATGCGCTGATTTAAGGCATCCGCCGTTATTTTTATATTCCCGTTCACCAAAATGATTTTATTGATGGCAGTCGCGGGTTTCTGCGCAGCGACCCAGGCAAGCTGTTTTTCATCATCACCATCAATGAAATAGAGCGTTTCATTAAAAGGGGTGATATCAAAGGGATTCACCTTCTGCCCTTTGTGCGCAAAAACGGTGCCGTTGTGGTCACGAATATCTTTAGTGACGGTGAAGCTCGGATCAAACGTCCGTGTGGTGTTTTTCACCGCTTTGGTGAGTCCCTGTACCGCTTCAGGGCGCTCGGCATTTTTCGTTACCCGTTCCCGCCATTGCTGGTGAATTTTTTCCTCGTTGCCTAAAAAAGCACTTTCCACCTGTCCTTCAATTACCGTCAGCAGGTTTTGTTCGGCTATCGCCCACACATCGCCAAACGTGCCGATTTCAGTGGCCAGACTGACCGCGCTAAAGCTCATCAATATACCGATGCAAGGCAGCCACTTATTCATGGTTTTTCATTGCCTCGGCAATCTGTTTCTGGATATCAGCCGTTTTATCCACTGCCCCTGCCATCACCGCACCGCTCACCAATATTAACGTGTTACCTTTGGCTTCTTTTTCTAAAACAGCCTTCAGGGTGTTGTTGTATTTCGCAATAAGCTGGTCTTTTTGCGCCTCCGGTAAGTCCAGCTTGCTGACCTGCACTAAAAAGCGATCGGTGGTCTTTTTCATATCAAAGGTGATAATGTTCGTCCGAGGAAAAAGCCAGTGTTGTACGGAAACAATTAGCAGAGCACTTAATAAACTGCCGATGATGAAATTAATGATGGCGACCGTTTTCATGCGCTTATGCCTTTTTGACGCGCTTTTTCAGCACAGGCAGGTTATCCATTACGCCCAATAGGGCAAGCAAACCTGAAGACACTAATGCCGCTTGCCCTAAAGAAAGGAAAAATATCAGCGGTGAGGGCAGATTGGCGTTAACGGCGACCAGCTGAATTTGACTGCTATCCAGCCCGAGACCCCGAGCAGTGAATACCACCATCAGCAATATCATCGCTGACCAATGCAGCATTTCTAGCATCCACTTTAAATAGGCGTTTGGCTTTAACACGGCGTTGACCCAACGAGGTTTGGTTCTTTTTTGGCTGAAATACTCAACGATTGCCAATCCCAAACAAGAAATCCCTAAAATCCAGAGTGCCTCAGTCATCCCCCACCCAAACGCGATGATCTGAAGGTCGGGATTCTGTTTTGTTAGTTGAATGACCGCTTTTGGCGATATACTCCCTGCCCCCACCCCAACGGTATAAAAACAAGACACCAACAGCATGAAAAACGAAGCGAAAGTGAAGGTGATCGCTTTCCTTATTGCATACGTTTTCGTTAATCCTGTGAGTAATGCGATTATTCTTTTCATTTGTTTGTCCTCCAAAAAGTTAATCGGTTAAGATGATGACAATCGCTTGCTAAAGCCCTATTCCATGGCATGTTTGGGTAATATCCCGAAAACTTGTTGAAATCATGAAAAATTCAGTGGTCATCGCAACTACTAGCATCCCGTAAATTACCCAGCGCCACGTTGACTGCGGATGTAACCTGAGAAGCACACACAACAATGCAATGATTATCAACGCAGTGATGATTATGATATCCAATCCCCATCCTCCCCTCTCACGGTTTAACCTGTTTCAATTTCGCCAGTAACGCAGGGTCTTTCTGTTGCGCCATTTCAAAAATAATGTCATTAATGTTTGCCCCTTCCTTTAGGCGCTTCTCCCGATAGGTGAAATCATCACCGCGGGAGGAAAACAGTTCATTACTTAACGGGTCGAGCATTAATCGATGAAAACTACTATAACCACCCACACTTAAATGCACGGCGCTAAATCCGGCGCGGCTGGCAGGGGGGAACTTTTGAATTAATGCCCATTCCATTTCGTTAAAGGTGGAAGGTTCTTCTTTTTGAAAAGAATTAAAGGCTTTTGCATCCTGCATGAGCGTGAATTTAAAACTGCTGTTGTCATAAGCGGCCAGTGCTGCCGTGCTTAAATTTTTATCGCGGATACTTTGTGTTACAGTGCCAAAGGAACCATTATGTCGACGGGCGGTACGGTAACCTTCTTCGATGAAATCGCGGACTTTAGGGCTTTTGGCATCCAGTAGTTTCCAACCTTCATCAATAATGTTCATCTTGCGTAAACTACGTGGCGTGTTGTACATCAGGTTTTCTGACCAGAGCATGAGCGTAAATAACACCGCCATGAGTAAATCCCGATTGGCTTTCAATCCACCGAGCTCTGTGACCACAAAGCGCATATCCGGCTTTAGGGTCGGTTCGCTGCTGTTAAAATATTTGCCGTATATCCCTTTGGTGGTGTATTTGTTTAGCAGTACCAGAATTTCATCAATGCGACCGGTGATACGGCTAGCTTCCTGGATTTTACCGCGATGTTTTTTTAGATAATTAACGACATCATCGATACGCATATCCTGTTTTTTGTTCGGCCAGGATTCCGTAATCGCTTCCAGTATCAGTGATTCATGCACTTCATCCATCAAGCCATTAGGACTGGCCAGAATGCACAACTGGTCACGAATGCGCTCAGCGCTTAAGGTGATATCGGTAATGTTGGCAAACGGATTAAAGCGCAAGGTTTCCCCGTTAATGTAGGTGCCACCCACGCTCTGGCAAAACGCCTTGTAGCTGTCGCCGATATCAAAAATAGACAAATAACCGCCGCTGTCTAACACCTGTCTGGCAATGGTTTGTGCCAACACCGATTTCCCTGCGCCGGAGGTGCCCGATTCAAACCAGTTAAAATTGGTGTTCGGCAAACTTGCGTCAAAAATATCGAGAAACGCCAGTTGATGGCGGTAACTTGGGAAGACTATCCCTGCCTGACTGAGTTTGTTATCGGCGATAATCGGCATGAGATTGACCGCCTGAAAGGATTCTGCTCGCTGTATTGCACCGGTTTTTAAGAAGTCCTTCCAGAGTTTCGGATTATCGCCTACCGCAAAAGGCAGGTGACCAAGAAAGTTGCGCATCTGCATTAAATCGGCTCTCACCATATTAAGCCCCTGCATGGCAAACGCCTTTTTGGTACGCTCCGCTTCTTTGGCTGCTTCCTCTTCATTATCACGACAAAAAAGGGTGATACCGAGATAATAACCGGATAGTGACGTCGCGGTAGAGAGCAATCCTTCACGTAAACTTTTCCATTCGGCGTGCTGGCGTTTGGTTGACGGGATATATTTGGCATAAGAAGAGGAGACTTTCCGCTCTAAATCCAGAAACTGCTTATTGGCTTCCCCCTGACTACGCGACTGGTCTTCGGTTTGAATGATAAAACTCATCACAAACGGGCAACGGATGCCGTTTTGCGGATTAAGCAAATTGGAAATAATATTGCCGTTTTGCCAGAGGTAGTGTTCTCTGGGATTACTGTCGAGATTAAAATGAATGGCACGGGTAGAAAACGGGTTATCTTCTTCATTGCGGCCGGTAATTTCCACATACCCCGATTTAAACCAGTAGCAGGTGTTGTTCTGCACAATCTGCTGATTAATGTCTTTGTCTTCTATCCACTCGGATGAATACGGCTTTAATCTTTCCGTGTCCAAATTAATCATTTCGCGCATCATCTGCAAAAAGCGGGTGATTGACGCATTGTCCGCATGAATATCCGAGGCGTTGAGCGCACTTAACAGATTACGCCGAATTTCACGGACTTTAATGATTTCACTTTCGGTGACTCGCTTACACGGCTGGCAGAACGCAAAAAACAGATGATAATCTCTCAGCGTCAACGGCAGATTTTGCGGATTGGCAAACTGATTGCGCGCCGCATCAAGATAAAACCCCTGCGTAATTTGATTGCATTCATCAGCACGATTGCCCTGCCAGCTAAAATCCCGCAAGCCGCGCGTTAATTTCTCATACACCGTTTGACTGGACAGCAAAATCACCTGTAGCGGAATATCGCGCGGTAGATTGTTTTTCACCAGTTCCTCAAGTGATTCGACCAGTTTTTCATTGGCACCAATTAACGGTTGGGCTTCCAGTAAAAATCCCAGTGAATGCTGGTTAATAAAAAGCTGATGGTCGCCGTCATAATCCCGATACGGCAACAGGTCGCGCAAATGCGGATAATCCATCGACTCGAGCTTTTTTGCCGTTTCACGGGTAGTGTCTTTTTCCATTAAGGCATTACCCACCAGTTCAATGATTTTGAGCGGATTGACTTGTTTTAGCATCACACTTTCTCCACATTTGCCCAGGTGGACGGGGTGGTCACGAAATAAACCACTTCGCCGGTATGGACGACCTCATCCGGTGACACATAAGGCGCTATCCAGGCACGCGTTACCCGCTCCGCTTGCCGAGAGGGAGTAGTGACTTCACCCAGACAAGGACTTGCCGGACACGCAGCAGGGGATTGTGCGGTGAAGTTGTTCGTTAGCCAGCGTGATGCAGGTGATTTAACCTTCATTGAGTTTGGATTATTTGCACTTATCGCGCGCTCAGTTAAAAATGTTACCGCTGTGTGCATTGGATTTAATTGAATTAAGCGATAAGCCGATAGCGTAAATCCTTTAGCGGACTTGACGGCCTCGCCTTTATGTTGGGCGACTGAATAACTGGCAGTATTGGTCATCTCATCGGCCTCACTCATCCAGTAACCCGAGTCTTTAGCGGGTTTGCCAAATTCAAACTCACTATTCATACCCGCGCAACCGGAAAGCAACACAATGCCGCTGATAAGCCCTATGCGATATTTCAGCATCATGTTGACTCCTTCTTGTTAGATTTTTTCCGGAAAATCCCGATTGCCAACCGCAAAAAACAAAGTATTAAGGTAATAGCCAATGACAGACGAAAAACAGGGGTGAGTAGGTCAACAACTTTATCGAACGTTAAGTAAATCGCATCCGGTTCAAACGGATAGCTTATTGCCAAATTTCCACTTAATGCAAAAGCGACCGTCAGCCAAACAAACATCACGGGGAAATAAAGGCTGATATTCAATACTAATTGCAAGCACTGCAAGGCGGTTCTTTTACCGATTGCCGCATTCTGATTGACCGGCAACATCACGCTATTTTTTGTCCTCACTACATTAAGGGATGGATGTTTGATAATGGATTTTTGCGCTAACGTATTCATGGCTTTATTCCTCCTTGGTTAATGGCGTCCGGTCGGAATTTCGACGAAAAAGACGGATAGCAAACTGCAAAACGCAAAGTATCAGCGTGATACAAAGCGACAAGCGAAAAACCGGTTCAAGCAGTTGCCAGCCTTCATCCATCACCTGGCTCACTTTGCTAAATCTAAAGTCCTCATTGATTGATAAATGACCCACATAAAAAAACATCATCGTTAACCAGAAAAAGATAACCGGTAAGTAAAAAAAGCCGTTTTTAATCAGTTGTAACGTGTATTCAACGCCGTGATGGATGACGCCGAGGATGTTTGTTGTGAATCGACTCATGGCTTCACGCCTCCGTTATTTGACGGTGGTTTTGTGGGGGTAACAAAATCGGACAAGTCCATTGAGGTGGCACTGCCTAACTGATTGAGCAACTCAGGTGGTAAGTTAGTTTTTACGCTGTTACTGACGTTTTTCGCCAGTTGGGTGGGTGATTCATTGACCTTTTTCGCTTCCAGGTCTTCAATAAATTCAGCTTTAAAGCCTTTTTGGAAAACCACTTCGACGCGATTGGCAGCGCCAATCGGGATAACCGGATGATATTGCTCGGCACGCTCAATGTAGTAGTCCGCCAGTTTATTGGCTGCCGTTGATGCGCCACTGCCTAGCGCTTGTCTGGCGACTTCCTGAGTGGTGGCCTGATGGGTTGCGCCCATGCCGACGGTGGTATTGCCAATTTGCGAGAAGGCGTTACCCAAACCGCCTAATGCCCCTGCGCCAAAGGCCAGTCCGAGCATCGCGCCATTTCGCATCACCGGTATACCTTTAATGCCGTTTTTGCCATAAAAACCGACATGCCCTTCAACTACCTGGTCAATATGCTTGTTGTTGATAACACACGACAGGCGCTCAAGTCTCACTTCTGCCCGTTCGCTGGAAATTTCTCCCCAGGCCGACGCGGTGACAAAACAATTTGTTAATTTATTCAGTTTTTGGTTGCCTGGCAGATGGGCAAGTCCGGTTAATTTAAACTGCATGGCCACTTTTTTGGTTTCGCCTTTCACCGACGCATTGGCATCCGCCCCTTCTAGCACGATGGCGGTTGAAAACGTCCCCGAGGGGACATAAAAACCCGATGGCATATTTTCTTTTTTCGGATAAGTAAAACGGGTACTTTCCAACTGACCTTTTGGTGGCAGGATAGCGATTTGAGGGGGATGACTCACTTGACTTGCCCCTGGTGTTGGACTGTTCTCCCCCTCCATCGCTTTTTTATTATGCTGGATTTCAGCCTGAAGTTGACCCACATTGGCCTTCAACTGGCTATTTTCATTTTTAACCGCATCAAAATCGCGCTTAATACCCTGAATTTCTTTTAGCAGCACGTCCATTGTCTGCCGATTCGCTTTTTCGCTTAGCTGCGCATCGGTGACGACATTGCCTTGCACCTTGTTATCAAAGGTATTGGTAATTGCACCGGTTAAATCCGGCTCCTGAGCGGAGGGATTACCTGACTGCACAGTACTGTCAGCAGCGGTTAATTCAACGCCTGATGCTTGCCTGTTTATCCACCAAAGCAGCGTGAAAATCGCCATCACCCCTACCCCAATCGCACTAAATACCACCTTTTGATTTTTGCGGATAAAATGATTGATATTCATTCCGGTTTCTCCTTAATCAGAAGAAACAGCGTGACCTGCTCATGCGGTCGTAAGGTATTAACGGTCGGATTAAACGCAATAGCCATCGTTTGCGGAACCCAAAAAACTCGCTCATTTAATTGAATAGGTTGTGAGGTTTTGTTCTCAACATTAACTCGTAGTAACCGAATGTTTTTGCCCTGAAAGCTCACACTGTCCCGAAAGCGGAAGTTGGCTAATGCCGAGGCTGACCAGTTGACGTTTACACGACCATTTTTAACAAAACCAGTGGGGATATTGTCGTTCATCGCCGCCGTAAAAGTCCGAGTGATAAACTGACTGTAAGAATCGCTGGTTTTTCCCCATTCTTGAGCATTCGCGTCAGCTTTCGCCTCGGCATTCATCACGCTCACATTAATGCCCTGGGATTTTTTAACGGGGATGGCATTGACGGTAAAACCAAACCCCTTTTCGGTTTCGATGTAGAGCGAAAAGGGTGTTGTTTCTTCGGTGGTAAAAATCAGTGCCCCGCTGTCAGTGGCTTTTTTATCGGCTAGCTTGCCGGCGGCACTATTGGCTTCCACTATCCGGTCATTCATCACCGCAATCACATTGGGTTCACGATTGCTCACGGAAAGTCGCACCACACTATGAGGGGTAACAGTCAGGTTCTCTGCCCAAATGGATGTGGAAATCAACATAAAACTTAAACAAAAAAGCAGTTTTTTCATGCCGGCAACTCCACAAAATCCGTTAGTTTCAATGCCCCGTCACGGGTCTCAAGTCGCAAGCGATAGTGCTTATCGACCGGCTCCACCGCTTTAATGCCGTAGAAAAAGTGCAATTCGCCGGTAATATCGACCACACCGCTATCAGGACTCACTTTGACTTCCTTTAAATAAAAGGTAGAGCTGGCTTCATTGATAGCCATGCGCTGACGCTCTTCGGCTAATACTTCGATTAATTTTTCGCGTAAATGGGTATCACTGTAGGCCAGTAACAAATTGTGGCTATCTTTGATGGTTTGTGCGGAGACATTCAGACGCAGATTAAGCAGACTTAACCCCATCAACCGAAGATAACGCGCATCACCGCGCGTGCCGTGAAAACTAAAACCTTCGTGGTCAACCATCGGCGTAATAATCGTTTGATGATTGTTAATAAGCTGAGAAGTCAATTCCCTGTTCTGCATCAGCAGTCGGTAGCAAATACCTAGACTTAACACCGTTATCAGCACACAGGTCATGACTCCAATGGCCAGTTGTTTTTGTGATGATTTCCGCAGTTGATAATCCATGCACGCTCCTCACGCTATCCAGTACCGTTTAAAACTCTCGGGTAAAACAGTGATAAAAAAACGCATGATTGATGTGGGTAGACTCCAGTATGCGAGACCCAACAGATAACTTGACCCTTTGCCCTGCTTAAGCCTGCGAAGCCCAACAAAGGCGATGGCTAAGGCGGGCGCAAATATCCACATATTGACGAAAATCGTACAGATAATTAACGGCAAATAAACCACCACCTCATCCATCGGCAACCCACAAAAACGGCGCTGATGCGTGAGCGTGGTCGGAAACTGATAGCGAGAAGTGGCATCCATTTAAATCAATCCGAAGACCACGTTAACAAACACAATCACCGCGGCAATTCCGCCAAATACCGCCAGATTTTTAGTTTTCACATAAGCAAAAATCGCCGCAAGGATTTCGAGTACGTACAGAATCCAGACAACGGTTGAGCCTTTGCCAAAAGTACTTTTCACCACCTCCTTGCCGCCACTGAATAAATCCCCGGTTGTCGGTGGGTCGGCATAAACTTGCATGGCAGGAAATAGCATTAATATCCCGAAAAAAGTCATCGTTAATAACGATTTCTGTTGCTTTAAAATCTTAAAGATGGCTACCGCACCCACAGTGAAAGGGTTTTTTAGGCATAAAGTGACCTTGCCGTTCATTTAAGTCTCCTTAAAACGGTTAATGATTAAATTAAGTAAATACTTAGCGTTATACTGTGCTAACCCTTAGTAACGGTTGGAATTTAGGTAATTAAAAATTAACAGTGCTTAATATTATTCTTAATTAATTTCTCCTTTTTAGATTTTTCAAAAGTGAAAAACTTATTTACTTTAAGGTATACCCTAAATTTCGGTATTAAAAGTGCTAAAAATTACGTGGAAATTTTTTAAATTTGTGCTAAGGCGATGAGGGGTAATATTTGTGATTTTTTATAAAAAAACTAAATTATGAAGATATATTTTACGCATTAATCAATAGCAAACAGGATGACATTAATATGGAGTTTATACTGAGTGATACCAAAAATGATAAAGAAGAAAACACCATAATCAATAACCTATGGAAACATAATTCTCAATTTACGCCTGTTGATATTCATACTCTAAGAGTGATTTTTCAAGATAACAACCGGATTCAGGGTGGATTAATTGCCAGAACATGGTGGGGAGGTCTTGACATCCAATACTTATGGATAGCTGAAAATTACAGGAAAAAGAATATTGGCAAAAAATTAATGAAGATGGCAGAAGATGAAGCGATAAAAAGAAAATGTCACATGGCTTATGTTGATACTTTCGATTTCCAAGCTGTTAATTTTTATAAAAAGCTCGGATACGAAGAATATGGCCACCTGTCCGAATTTGCTCATCGTCACACCCGATATTATTTATCCAAGCAACTAGGGAGCTGAGCTATGAACAATAATGCCTATATTGATAGCAACAATAATATTATTGCTCATGCGATTATGATGATAGAACATCTCAACGAACCCTGGGGAATTAAGGATAAAAATTCACACCATATCTACATGAACAGAGCTGCCCTAAAATTCACAAACACGCCTCAACACTTTGCTTTTGAAGGAAAAAAGGATAGTGAATTTCCTACGCAGTGGAGTGAATTGGCGAAAGACTTTGTTCAGCATGATAATTTAACCGCAAATACCAATCGAAGTGTCAGAGTGATAGAAACGCATTATTGGAATGGCAATAAATATTTAACCCCTTATATTAGCGAGAAAATTCCGCTTTTAAATTCTCAAAGAGAATCCTTAGGTATTTTATGGAATGCAAAAGAACTCATTTATATCAACCCATTAATTAACATAAATAAAAGAAATCCGACGGTAGTTACAACAGAAATAAAAAACACCCCATTCAACAAAAAAGAATTAAATGTTATTTTTCTTGTACTCCAAAATTTATCTTATAAAGAAATTGCCAATATATTAAATATTGCCCCTCGTACTGTCGAGAGTCGGTTAAAAATCATCTTCAAAAAAACAGATGTGCATTCCCTTTATCAATTAAAAGGCTATTGCAGTCATATAGGCTTGGATAACTATGTGCCTGATTCTTTTTTATGTAAAGGACTTCATTTTATCACAAAATAAAATGGTTATGTGCGGGATAAATACTGCTATTTATAACAAGGTAAACTTATCATATGAACCTAATAGATAACTATCCGACAAGTCGTGTTCCCACCAATATACGTTTATCATTCCTTAGTGTCACCTTAGTGCATGCGGGCATGTTAACCGCTTTAGATCAGTTCATGCTAGGCGCAGTATTAGGTCATTCAATGACTATAGCTGATGCCTTTCTAGCCATTTTTATCAGCAGTATTATTTTCGGGGTGGTAACTTTTGGATTAGGCTTTGCGGGTATGAAAGAGGGATTATCCAGTAGTCTCCTCGCCAGATGGTGTGGTTTTGGACAAATAGGTTCAATCCTCGTTAGTTTGGTGATAGCTATTAGTTTGATAGGCTGGTTTGGCGTGCAAAATGCCGTCTTTGCGAAAGGACTTAATTTTGCATTAGGCGATAAGTTAGGGGTTGAATGGTCATCAACATTTTCTGGATTATTTTTGACCGTCTTGGTTGCTTTTGGCTTTAAAGCCTTACGATTTACGGCGTGGATTGCCGTACCGTTCTTTATCATCGTTATTGTCTTCATTTCTGTGAGAATTCTTGATAATCACAATACCATTGAATTAATTAATTCAATTCCTACCGGTAAACCAATGACACTCTCTTCCGCCATTACATTAATTATGGGCGGTTGTATTGTAGCAAGTCTTATTACCCCCGATATGAGTCGATATTCAAAAAACAGGCGGCAAGTGTTTCTTATAACAATGGTATCCATTATTTTGGGTGAATTTCTGGTTAATGGCCTTGCTATATTATTAGCTAGGGCATTAAATACCGCAGATGTTGTCACTATTATGACTGAGACAGCAGGAGGGATTGGATTGCTGGTTGTTATCTTCTCTACCCTACGTGTTAATGACATTAATCTTTACTCATCATCATTGAGTATTGCCAATTCAATTTCTGTGCTAACGGGCAAAAAGGTCAATTACACGTTAATCACCTTAACAATAGGTATCATTGGAACAACGCTTTCTGTTTTAGGGATTTTGGAAAGATTTGTGGATTTTTTAACGCTGCTTGGTGTGGTCTTTCCCCCTATAGTCGGCGTGATGCTAACTGATTATTTTATTGTCAAAACTCACAGAAATATTCTCAAAGAAACCCAACAATATGAAAAAATCCCCGAAAATAAAGACACGCCATTTATAGGTTGGTATGCCCTTTTTGCCTGTATAACAGCAAGCTACATTGGATTAACAATAGAAACAGGCGTTCCTACTGTTAATTCCTTGCTTACTGCCAGTGTTATTTATGGTTTACTAAACTTCATCAAAATCCCTTTTTTCATGAAAAAAATAAAAAGCTAATCTTAATAATGGGAGAAATAGTCGCATTTGTGCCACCGCTCTCAATGAGCTAGTAGAGCCTAATTCCAAACGGTGCTGAGCTTCAATCAAAGAAGCTTGGACACTTCGAATAGAGACATGACGGATATCAGCTATATTGGCAATAGGAATACCAATTGCAAAGAGAAAAACATTTTCTTGTTGAGTTTGCGTAAATTCAGGAAACAACTGAGAAAATTGTTTTAGTTCATCAGAATAAAAAACACTCATGCGATCCCTCCCATTTCTACGAATCCACGTCCCTTATGAATAAATTCAGACGGAATATAGCGCTCAAAACCTTTTGATTTGCAAAATGTCTTTAGCTGACAAGCTGAATGCACGTCGACTTTTCTGTAGATAGTCTTCAAGTGCGATTCAACCGTTGATGGAAAAATATCTAACCGTCTAGCAATCTCCTTGCTGTTTAACCGTTGCATCGTGAAAAACAATATTTGCCACTCTCTATCAGTGAAAAGTTTGCTTGGTTTTTCCGTAGTAACCGCATAAGGTTTTATGCCATCCACATAATCTAGCGGAGATAAAAACAGGAACTCATGAGCATGGAAGAAAGTGCCTAGATATTCTTTATCGTCATCAAAAAGCGGTAGAAAGTGAAATTGCCAAACGGTGGGTGATTCCCTGAAATTAGCGGGCAAATTACATATCAAAGAAAACGCCGATTTTTCAGTTTGTACTCTCTCTGTCAGCTTTTTCAATTCTGCGGAATAGATGAGCGAAGGGAGTAGATCCATCATTTTGACGTTGGTATCAAATTTACCTTTGTTATCAACGAAGCCAGAAGGTACACCGCTACTCAAAAAGAATTTAATCATCTCTGAGTTCATACCGCACCTCCGATACTACGAAGATAATCACGCTGACGATTGGTAAGGTGTTTTGATGTGAGAGCAAAGCTCAAAAGCTGCTCGATTGATATGCTGCACGCTTTCATTATGCGTGCAATATGCGTACTATTTCGCATAGTCCGACTCCTACTTTAGCTAGGGTTTGGATTAGCTCTATAGCAGTGTTTCCTCACTGCTATAGAGTGTTATTTTTTACTTACAATTACTTTATCTGTTTGATCTATTATACAATTCCAACCAGTAATATTAGATAGCTCCGATAAGGATTTTTTTAAATCATACCTAAATTTTCGTAACTCACCTCGTTCACTTCCACAAAGTCTTTTTAATGTTTCAACTTTGATTGGAACAGGTTTTGAATGACTACTGTAGAAACCGTGTAACCACTGCGTCAATGGCTTACCTTTTAATTTAAGGCGTAATGCTTTAACTATCCCCGTCCATTCAGCATCACCAAAACAATTAACTATTTTAGGATTTAAAACAAGACAATTTAGCCCTGTTTCCTCATCCCTATATATTTCATTAATTAAACTACCAATATACGTATACTTTTTGTCTGATAGTTGAACAGCATTAGCCTTCATCCGATTAAGGCTTTCATCTAACCATTTATATTGAGTTTTTCCTGTATTTCTCCTTATTGACAGTAAAAAATCATAAGATGAAAATTTAACGGCATTCCCCAAAGGACTTTCTTGGCAACGTTGTAAACACTCCAACCAAACATCTAGATCTGATTGATCTAATTGCTCTCCTGTATATTTAATTTCATAACCGTTAACAGTTGCTTTTAATACACTTTTTTCATATTTTCTAGTTCCTTTCGCAACCAAGCCAAACAAAGCGCTTCTTAATATAATATTAGGAACAGGTGCTTTATTTTTTATGCTTATTGGCAAGTATATTTCATTTTCAGACTCAACTATCTGCTCTTGCTTAATATTATTTTCTGTTATTAATGAAGGGTTTTCTTTACAGCTATTAACACAACAATCCTTATTTTCTGCTATTTTTTTTGCAATAAAATCAACTTTATTCCATATATTTTTCATTAAAAGCCTCCTTGCGATTTTATTTTGCAAGGAAACTTAAAAATACTTATGATATACGTGACTAACATAAATCCTCTTAATTTCTGTTAGGAATTGCCCCTTTATTCGACCCAAGAATAAAGGGGACTCATCTTTTTAACTCTTCTTTAATCGCTCTTTAATCTCACATTTTTTCAAAAAGTTCCTAATACCTGTAGGTGATGCCTCGACATTTTTTTCTTCAGCTAACCAAATAGCTAAAGCTTCAAAGGTATAACCTTCATTTCTTAATTTTTTTAAATCCAACTTATAGGGCGAAAACTTTTCTTTCATTGAATTAAACACCATAAATACCATATACATAATATACATAATATACATAATAATATAAAGCAGAAAATTGGCAATTAAGGAGACAACTTAATAAAAATCTCCGGACGCAAACACGGCATAGCGCGGACGCAAACACGGCATAGCGCGGACGCAAACACGGCATAGCGCGGACGCAAACACGGCATAGCGCGGACGC
>NZ_AUCC01000032.1 GCF_000429565.1 Arsenophonus nasoniae DSM 15247 | reverse complement strand
TGTGTATATAAAAATAAATTTAATTGTCAATATGTTAATTAATCAATTGATTATTAATGTTATTTTTAAATGTATTTCATTCTGTTAATAAATAAATTACTGATAAGCTAAGGTCTAAGCCTTATTATGGAATTATGCGTTTTTGTTGGTAAAAAATTAATTTTAGTGAGAAAGTACTGGAGTCAATAAATTTCGGCATGTATAATATCACCGCAATATTTTATCTTTTTCCAAATTCTGCCTGGTGAGATATTGCTTATGCTACGTATAAAGAAAGAAGCGCTAACATTCGATGATGTATTGTTAGTTCCCGCACACTCAAATGTATTACCCAATACGGTTGATTTATCTACTCAACTAACTGCCGCGATCCGTTTAACTATTCCTATGCTTTCTGCTGCCATGGATACCGTGACTGAATCAGATTTAGCCATTGCATTAGCCCAAGAGGGCGGAATTGGTTTTATTCATAAAAATATGTCAATTGAGCGTCAGGCAGAAGAAGTTCGCCGAGTTAAAAAGTATGAAAGTGGCATCGTTATCGATCCAGTTACTGTCACGCCGGAAACCACCATTCGTGAAGTCTATGAGCTGGCTGAACGCAATGGTTTTGCGGGTTATCCGGTGGTGAATAATAATAAAGAATTGGTGGGTATCATTACCGGTCGTGATATCCGTTTTGTCACCGATTTGGATAAACCGGTTACTGCAGTCATGACAGCTAAACCCCATTTGGTCACGGTCAAAGAGGGTGAATCCCGTGATGTGGTTTTGCAAAAATTGCATGAAAGGCGTATAGAAAAAGCCTTGGTGGTTGATGATAATTTTCACCTGTTTGGTATGATTACAGTAAAAGATTTTCAGAAAGCTGAACGCAAACCTAATGCATGTAAAGATGAGCAAGGTCGTTTGCGAGTTGGAGCCGCAGTTGGTGCGGGTGGGAATAATGAACAACGTATTGAAGCATTAGTCGCGGCCGGTGTTGATGTGTTGTTAATTGACTCTTCTCATGGACATTCGCAGGGTGTTTTACAACGTATACGTGAAACACGGGCAAAATATCCAGATTTGCCAATTATTGGTGGTAACGTAGCAACAGGCGAAGGTGCTAAAGCCTTGGCAGAAGCAGGTGCCAGTGCGGTGAAAGTTGGTATTGGTCCGGGTTCTATCTGTACAACCCGAATTGTGACTGGTGTTGGTGTACCTCAGATCACCGCGATTGCCGATGCGGTTGAAGCGCTTGATGGTATGAATATTCCAGTAATTGCCGATGGCGGGATTCGCTTCTCGGGTGATATTGCTAAAGCGCTAGCTGCGGGTGCTTCATGCGTTATGGTTGGTTCAATGCTTGCTGGTACTGAAGAATCTCCAGGCGAAACAATCTTGTTTCAGGGACGCTCTTATAAAGCCTACCGAGGAATGGGATCATTAGGTGCAATGTCGAAAGGCTCTTCCGATCGCTACTTCCAAACCGATAATGCGGCCGACAAATTAGTTCCTGAAGGAATAGAAGGCCGGGTTGCTTATAAAGGATTATTGAAGAATATTGTTCATCAGCAAATGGGCGGGCTTCGTTCTTGTATGGGGTTGACGGGGTGTGCCACGATAGATGAATTAAGAAGCAAAGCAGAATTTGTACGGATCAGTGGTGCGGGCATCCAAGAGAGTCATGTGCATGATGTTACCATCACCAAAGAATCACCTAATTATCGTTTAGGTTAATTATTTTAGCGGTGGTTTTTTCACTATAAACCGTCAAATTACTATTAGTTTTTGGAATTATTTTTAGATGACAACTGACATTCATCAATATCGAATTTTGATCCTTGATTTTGGTTCACAATACACGCAATTAATAGCACGTCGTATTCGTGAAATTGGCGTTTATTGTGAACTTTGGGCATGGGATGTTTCCGAAGCACAGATCCGTGAATTTAATCCCAACGGCATTATTCTTTCTGGCGGACCGGAGAGCACAACCGAGCAAAACAGCCCACGTGCATCGGAATATGTTTTTCAGGCCGGCGTCCCGGTATTAGGTATTTGTTATGGCATGCAAACGATGTCTATCCAATTAGGTGGGCAAGTGGAAGTGTCTGGTGAGCGAGAGTTTGGCTACGCTCAGGTCTCTATTCAACAATCCTGTGAACTATTTCGTGATATCTATGACAGCTTAAGTGCAGAGGGTAAACCACTGCTTGATGTGTGGATGAGTCATGGCGATAAAGTGACTGCTATCCCAACAGATTTTAAGATTATCGCCAGTACCGATAGCTGCCCATTTGCTATTATGGCAAATGATGAAAAACGTTTTTATGGCGTCCAATTTCATCCTGAAGTCACTCACACACATCAAGGTGCGGCTATTTTACAGCGTTTTGTATTAGATATTTGTGGTTGTAAAGCGCGTTGGACTGCGGCGGCGATTGTTGAAGATACGGTACAACGCCTAAAGGCACAGATTGGTGATGATCAAGTGATTTTAGCGCTATCCGGCGGTGTGGATTCATCAGTGACTGCGCTATTACTCAATCGTGCTATTGGTAAACAACTCACTTGCGTTTTTGTTGATAATGGTTTGTTACGCTTAAATGAAGCTCAGCAAGTTATGGCCATGTTTGCTGGTAAATTTGATCTTAACATTATTCATGTGGCTGCCGAAGAGCGCTTTCTTAATGCATTGGCGGGCATTGATGAGCCAGAATTAAAGCGTAAAACGATTGGTCGTGTTTTTATTGATGTATTTGATGAACAAGCCGCTAAACAAACGCAAGTAAAATGGCTAGCACAAGGGACTATTTATCCTGACGTCATTGAGTCCGCTGCTTCGGCGACAGGTAAAGCACATGTCATTAAATCTCACCACAATGTAGGCGGCTTACCCGCGGAAATGAGAATGGGTTTAGTTGAGCCATTAAAAGAATTATTTAAAGATGAGGTGCGTAAAGTAGGCCTGGCATTAGGACTTCCTTACGACATGTTATACCGTCATCCATTTCCTGGCCCTGGCTTAGGCGTGCGGGTACTGGGTGAAGTGAAGAAAGCTTATTGTGATCTCTTACGCCAAGCAGATGCCATTTTTATTGAGGAATTACATAAAGCCGATCTTTATCATAAAGTCAGCCAAGCCTTCACCGTTTTCTTACCGGTGCGCTCAGTTGGTGTAATGGGAGATGGCCGCAAATATGACTGGGTTGTATCATTACGTGCCGTTGAAACTATTGACTTTATGACCGCCCATTGGGCACATTTGCCCTATGATTTTCTTGGCCGAGTGTCAAATAGGATCATCAATGAAGTCGCCGGTATCTCTAGGGTAGTTTACGATATTAGTGGCAAACCCCCGGCGACAATTGAGTGGGAATAAAAAACACATATTAACCAAAATAACTTCACCCTAATAACCCAGTAAAACACATTTACTGGGTTTTTTATTAGCCAATACTTTTATTATTGTTATTTTTAATTAAAAAGTAATTTAATATTTTATTTATAATCGATACAAAATACCTATTTAAATTAATTCAATTGATTTCAGCGATATGTTACATAAGAAATTAATTTGAGAATTTATTTAATTATCGGTTTTACTGTTATTAAATATTTAATGTTAAATATAAAAATCGTATTTATTGAACATCTATAACATTATAATTGTATTATAAAGCGGCTAAAAATCATTACTATTTATTTATATTTATTAATTAGTTCTTAAAGATGCTGTAAGTATTTTTTAAGCATTAACTAATTATTTTAAATTGCTATCGCGCTGGTTCTGGGATGATAATTTTCTGAGCTGTTATTACGTTTATTACTCATTATTTCTTTACAGAAATAAAAATTATTGATCAAGGAGTAAGCGAAATGAAAACAAAATTACTGTTGGCTATGTTAGCGTTACTGAGTGCCTCGAGTTTTGCCAGTATCACCACTGATATTAAACCAATGCATGGCTATATTGATAACCCAGCTAGTCGGGCTTATTTATGTTCAATGTTGGAAAACAAAAATTGTGGTCCTATTCAGTATGAACCGCAATCGGTTGAAGGACGAAAAGGTTTTCCACAAAGAGGGCCAGCGGATGGCAAAATAGCCAGCGCTGGTGTTGGGATGTTTAAACAATTAGATGAACAATCAGTAACGCGCTGGACTAAGGTTAATATGAGATCAGGTGAAAATGTGTTTCACTGGACATTAACTGTCCCACATAGTACCACTGGCTGGGAATATTTTATTACCAAACAAGACTGGAATCCTAATGCACCATTAAGTCGCACTGCGTTTGAATTAAAACCCTTCTGTTCACGATTTGATGGTGGCGCAGTACCCGCCCGAGAAGTTACCATGAAATGCAATGTACCTTATCGTACTGGTTATCAAGTGATTTTAGGTGTCTGGACCATTGCAGATACATCAAATGCCTTCTATCAAGTGATTGATGCCAATATCAATGTTCGCTAATTTTAATTAGCTAAATATTATTATTTTTAATAGTTATTCTAATATAATTAACTTTATGGTAATACAATGATTAATAAATATATTTCTAATGGTACGCGAGCTGAACCAGGCGAATTTCCCTTTTTTTGTGCATTATGTCTTTCTGATTCTGCGGATATTGATAGACATCGCTGTGGTAGCGTTCTTATTAATAAACGCTGGGTATTGAGTGCAGCACATTGTATTGAAAATATCGATATTGCTAAACTTAACGTTTATGTTGGTATGGAACACTATAATCCGGGTGCAATTTATCAAGATAAAGTAAAAATTAAACGGATTATTTGTCATCCCTATTGGCGTAATCCACCCTCTGACCTGGATGTGATTTGTCCTCCGCCATTTAATGTACCCTATGATATTGCATTACTTGAGTTAGCCCGTGAGACAATTAGTAATGATTTTGCCAGTATTAATGGTATCAATAAACATCTAAATTTACCTGAAGGTACTGAAGTAACTGCGATTGGTATGGGTGATACTGAATTGGGGAAAACATCTGAATATTTACGAAAAACGATTATTTCGCTAGCCAATCCTAAACAATGTATTGAAGTCCCTGAGGGTTATCCACCGACTTGTCATAAACCCGCACTGCATATTTGTGCAATTGGTAATAATACCGCAACCGAAGGTGGCGATTCGGGTAGTCCATTATTAGCTAACGATGGTAACAACACGGTAGTAGGTTTAGTCTCTCGTACAATAATGCAGTCGATGGAATTTACCAGAGTAAGTTATTATAGTGATTGGATCCTAAAAAATATTAATAAGTAATTTTATCGATTTTATTATGTAAATAAAACAATTCATACCATTAGGATGTTTGTTTAACAAACCTGGTGTAGTCTACTACCAGGTTTGCTATTTTTTGTTTTTAACGTTTTCTACCACCCAAAATACCACGAATAATTTGAGTACTTATTTGCCGTACTGCAGATTTAGTTGCTGTTTGCACTAAACCCTCTTTTTTACCTCCTCTGGGGCCGGTTGAGCCAAATAGGAAATCTTTTAAGCCGCCAACAAACCCACTATCTTCGGTATTTTTTGTTGTCTGATTTGCTTGGCTACTAGCTGTTATCTCATCGCTGGTTTGATTTGCCAGTTTTTCATAGGCTGATTCACGATCCAACATTTTCTCATACTTGCCATAAATATTTGAATGATTAAGTAACTGGCTACGTTCTTCGCTAGTTAAAATTCCCATGCGTGAATCTGGCGCAATAACGAAAGCCCGTTGAACAATGTTTGGACGTCCTTTTTCATCTAAGAACGAAATTAATGCTTCACCCACACCTAGTTCAGTTATTGCCTGTTCGGCTTTAAATTTTGGATTTGCTCGCATCGTTTCGGCTGCTGCTTTAACGGCTTTTTGATCCCTTGGCGTAAAAGCGCGTAATGCATGCTGAACCCGGTTGCCAAGCTGTCCTAGAATATTATCCGGAATATCAAGGGGATTTTGTGTAACAAAATAAACGCCAACGCCTTTTGAACGGATCAGGCGAACAACCTGTTCGATTTTTTCCAGTAGTGCAGTCGATGCGTTAGTAAAAAGTAGATGTGCTTCATCAAAGAAAAACACAAGTTTCGGTTTTTCTACATCGCCCATTTCAGGCAAACGTTCAAAAAGTTCCGATAATAACCATAATAGAAATACTGCGTATAGCTTTGGCTGATTATAGAGTTTGTCTGCGGCAAGAATATTAACCATTCCTTGACCATTCGAATCGGTTTTGATCAGATCGACGATATCAAGCATAGGTTCGCCGAAAAAGTAATCAGCCCCTTGCTGTTGAAGAGTTAATAAACCACGTTGTATGGCACCGATTGAGGTAGCGGCAATGTTACCATATTCCGTTTGAAATTGTTTCGCATTTTCACCGACATATTGAACCGTCGCACGTAGATCTTTCATGTCAAGCAGTAGTAAGCCATTGTCGTCAGCGATTTTAAAAATAAGTTGTAATACACCACTTTGCACATCATTTAAATTCATTAAACGTGATAATAGTAATGGTCCCATATCTGAGATGGTTGCTCGTACCGGATGTCCAAGTTCGGCAAATACATCCCAGAAAGTGACTGGGCAAGCAGCGGGATGCCAGTCTGTTACGCCAAGCGCTTCCAGGCGTGATTGTAATTTAGGTGTTAATACACCTTTGGCACCAATCCCCGAAAGGTCACCTTTTACATCAGCCATAAAAATCGGCACCCCAATTTGAGAAAAACTTTCCGCCATTTTTTGTAGCGTTACCGTTTTGCCTGTTCCTGTTGCACCGGTAATTAATCCATGTCGATTTGCCAGCGCAGGCAAGATGGCTAATTCAGTTTCACTATTTTTAGCGATGACAAGAGATTTTTGCATCTAAATTAATCCTCTGTAGTCGGCATAATGGGTATAATTTTGTTGCCAGGCTCGTTAGCAGATTTTCGTTAAATATTTAATTACCAGACAGAACAGTTAATGCTACGGTTGAAATATGATCAATTAATAAAAAATTATAAAAGAGTATAGGGTAAAGATAGCTGATGGTGGTGTATTTGGTATTTTAATAATAAAAAATTCAGTAAATTCTGCCTGATAAAATATTCTATTGGTTAGGGAGAATTTTGTTTGACAATTAATTTAATTGCTGCTGAAAAATTCTCCTGTAGGGTGATTAAAACCGATGTTTTACCGCTTCAGCCAGTATAGACAGCAATTGTTCCGTGTCCTGCCAGCCCAAGCAAGGATCGGTGATTGACTGACCATAAATAAGGGGCTTACCGGCAATGACTTGCTGGGTACCTTCTACGAGAAAACTTTCTGCCATAATGCCCGCGATCGCTTTCGAGCCTTTTTGCAGTTGTTGGGCAATGTTTTTAGCCACGTCTATTTGGCGTTGATGAATTTTTTGACAATTACCGTGACTAAAGTCGATAACTAATTTTTCAGCTAAGCCTAATTGGCGTAACTGACGACAGGCAACGGCAATATCTTCAGCGCTATAATTAGGCTGTTTTCCTCCCCGCATAATAATATGGCCATAAGGATTACCTTGTGTTTGATAAACAGTCATTTGGCCATTTTTATTGGGCGATAAAAATACATGGCTGGCACGCGCAGCACGAATAGCATCAAGCGCAATATTAATATTCCCGTCAGTACCATTTTTAAAACCAACTGGGCAAGAAAGCGCCGATGCCATTTGTCGATGGATTTGGCTTTCTGTGGTTCTGGCGCCGATGGCTCCCCAGCTAATAAGATCGGCAACATATTGGCCGATTATCATATCTAAAAATTCAGTTGCCGTTGGCAGCCCAAGTTGGTTAATGTTAGTCAGTAGCTCACGGGCTAATCGTAGGCCTTTATTAACTTGGCAGGAATTGTTCAGATCTGGATCGGAAATTAACCCTTTCCAACCAACGACGGTTCGTGGTTTTTCAAAATAGGTACGCATCACAATTTCAAGATAATCTTTATATTCGACACGCAGCTTAGCCAGCATTTTTGCGTATTCAAGTGCTGCTTGGGTATCATGTATCGAACAGGGGCCAATAATCACCAACAGTCGTTGATCTTGACCAGTTAAAATTAATTCAATCGCTTTTCGTGACATTGTCACGTTTTCGATAATTTCTTTGGATAGCGGAAACGCATTGGCCAGCACTTGAGGCGCAATAAGGCTATCAATAGGTTGAGTTTTTAACTCATCTGTTTTATACATATTTATCTCATATATGCTTCAATGTAGCAGATCTTCTTGCTAAATAAACTAGCATTACCCTAACTGAAAATAAACCGATTCAAAGGGTTGTTTAAGATAGCGTTAAAATAATTAATGTTTCTCAGCTAATTTTAAATTATTAAAATATACGGCGGGTTAGACCGAATGTATCGATGACTTTAGCTGAGATCTCTTCAACAGAGTAATTAGTTGTATTTAAATAATGAATATTGTGTCTTCTAAATAAAGCTTCAACCTCAGTTAACTCTATTCGACATTGACGTAAAGATGCATAACGACTTTTTTCACAGCGCTCTTCACGAATAGCCGCTAGTCGCTCAGGACTAATTGTTAGACCAAAGAGTTTATTCATATACGGCTTCAATGCAGAGGGTAATTGCAAATTATCCATATCATCTGCGGTGAAAGGATAATTGGCAGCCTGAATAGCAAATTGCATGGCTAAATAGAGGCTGGTTGGTGTTTTACCACAGCGAGAAACACCCAATAAAATTACTTGAGCCTGATCGAGATTTTTTAATGATATGCCATCATCGTGTGCCAATGTATATTCAATCGCCGCAATTCTAGCATCATATTGATTTAGGTTAGATAATCCATGAGTACGGTTAAGCTTTGGTTCAGGTTTTAAGCCAATTTCTTGCTGGATCGGATCAATTAAAGATTGGACGATATCCTGACAACAGCCAGCACTTGTGGTAATAATTTTTTTTACTGTTGGCGAGATGATTGAGTAAAAAACCAACGGGCGAATATGGGTTTTAGAATAGATTTGATCAATTCTTTGTTTTATTTCTGTGGCACGTTTTTCAGTGGTGACAAACGGTAGTGTGTAAGAAGAAAAATGAAGTGGAAATTGCGATAAAACAGCATGACCTAGCGTCTCTGCAGTAATAGCAGTGCCGTCGGAGATAAAAAATACACAGCGTGCTAAATTTTTAGCGTGATGATTGTCCATTGGTTAATTTTCCTTTTCATTTTATTCTATTTTTAGAAAGTAAAATAATAAAGATCAAATGTAAAAATTTGTTAGCCCAATGATAGATTATATGGCGTTAAAAAATATTATTATGAGCTTGATCGATTCACCATTCCATTTTGGGTTCAGCATTATGTTAGTCTTAGCGATGAGAGAGTTTTACCAACTAACTAACATATTTACACTTCTATGAATTTTAATAAGGGTTCTTTTTCAATGTCTGATAATGGCCGAACTTCAAGCAATATACTTTGGTATAACCAGCTTACTATGAATGATGTTGATTTAGTTGGCGGAAAGAATGCTTCGTTAGGTGAAATGATTACACATTTAGCTGTTCTGGATGTACTGGTACCGAATGGCTTTGCTACTACCGCTCGTGCTTTCAATGATTTTTTAGAACAAGGTGGTGTTAATCAACATATATACCAATTATTGGATGAAATTGATATTGACGATGTGGATCAATTAGCCAAAGCAGGTAGCCAAATCCGGCAATGGATCATTGATACCCCTTTTGGTTCTAAATTAGAAAAAGATATCCGTCAGGCTTTTTTGCAATTATCCGCCGATGAATCTGATATTTCCTTTGCAGTACGCTCTTCTGCTACTGCCGAAGATATGCCAGATGCTTCTTTTGCTGGTCAGCAAGAAACTTTTTTGAACGTGCAAGGTATTGATGCGGTAATGGTCGCTATCAAGCATGTTTTTGCTTCGCTATTTAATGACCGGGCTATCTCATATCGTGTCCATCAAGGGTATGATCATCGTGGTGTGGCGCTTTCTGCTGGAATCCAACGTATGGTACGTTCTGATTTAGCTTCTTCGGGCGTGATGTTTACTATAGATACTGAATCCGGTTTTGATCAGGTTGTTTTTATTACCTCAGCGTGTGGTCTTGGCGAGATGGTTGTTCAAGGTGCGGTAAATCCTGATGAATTTTATGTGCATAAAGCGACATTAAAAGCGGGGCGTCCGGCTATTGTGCGCAGAACGTTAGGCTCAAAAAAAGTGCGGATGGTTTATGCTGATAATCATCAACATGGTAAGCAAGTAAGGATTGAAGAGGTAGCAGAAAAACAACGAAATTGTTTTTCTTTAGCTGATCATGAAGTTGAAGCGCTTGCTCATCAAGCATTATTAATTGAGCAGCACTATGGCCGGCCAATGGATATAGAATGGGCTAAAGATGGCCATAATGGTAAATTATATATCGTCCAGGCGCGACCTGAGACTGTCCGTTCTAATCAGCAAATAATGGAACGCTATCAAATAAAAAAAACCGGTAAAGTATTAGTAGAAGGGCGTGCGATTGGTCAACGTATTGGTGCAGGAACGGTTAAAATTATCCATGATATTAGTGAAATGAGTTGTGTGCAGGCAGGTGATGTTTTGGTTACTGATATGACTGATCCTGATTGGGAACCTATCATGAAGCGAGCGGCTGCTATTGTCACTAATCGTGGTGGACGTACTTGTCATGCTGCGATTATTGCACGTGAGTTGGGTATTCCCGCTGTGGTTGGCTGTGGTGATGCGACTGAGCACCTACAAGATGGCCAGTTAGTAACCGTTTCTTGCGCTGAAGGCGATACCGGTTTTGTTTATGCTGATAAATTGCCATTTGAGATCAAAAGTTGTCAGGTAGATAAAATGCCAGCGTTGAAGGTGAAAATCATGATGAATGTTGGTAATCCTGATCGGGCATTTGATTTTGCTTGTTTACCTAATGATGGGGTGGGTTTAGCGCGTTTGGAATTTATTATCAATCGCATGATCGGAGTGCATCCCCGTGCTTTATTGGAATTTGAGCAACAAACGACTGAGTTACAGGCTGAAATTCGAGCGCTAATGTTAGGTTATCAGGATCCCGTGGAGTTTTACATCGGTCGCTTAACGGAAGGAATTGCAACATTAGCAGCAGCATTTTGGCCGAAACGGGTAATTGTTCGTTTATCTGATTTTAAATCAAATGAATACGCTAACCTAATTGGTGGTGATCTTTATGAACCGCATGAAGAAAACCCAATGTTAGGTTTTCGGGGTGCTGGTCGCTATGTGGCCGATAGTTTTCGCCAATGTTTTGCCTTTGAGTGTGAAGCGGTCAAGCGGGTGCGAAATATCATGGGACTAACCAATGTTGAGATTATGATCCCATTTGTCAGAACTGTTGCTCAAGCTGAAGCGGTTATTGAAGAGTTAGCGCATCATGGCTTAAAACGCGGTGAGAATGGTTTGAAAATTATCATGATGTGTGAAATCCCATCAAATGCCCTATTAGCAGAACAATTTCTTGCCTATTTTGATGGATTCTCCATTGGTTCAAATGATATGACACAATTAACACTCGGTCTAGATCGTGATTCTGCTATTATCTCTTCGCTATTTGATGAACGCAATGAAGCAGTTAAGGCATTGATATCGATGGCAATAAAGGCCGCTAAACAACAAGGCAAGTATGTAGGTATTTGTGGTCAAGGGCCTTCTGATCATCAGGATTTTGCACAATGGTTAGTGAAAGAAGGGATTGATAGTCTTTCGCTTAACCCTGATACGGTGATGAAAACCTGGTTATCACTGGCGGAAAATGATTAACACTGATTAATTTTTTATTCATCAATTTGTCTTGCAAACTGAGTCTGAAAATGAAAAACAGCAGACTCAGTTAATGATGATTAATATTTATTGCGTTAATTGGCGATGACCGATCAAACTAAATTGGTTAGTGGTGTAAAAATATTTGCGGAACCTTTTTGTCTGGGTGAGTTTTTACATAAAGATTAGCTCTGTACCAGCGGCGTAAATTTTCTTCTGTCATGACTTGTTGCGGTGTGCCGACACTAACCAGTTGACCCTGATGCAGTAAATAAATGCGATCTGCATATAATGCTGCCAAGTTTAGATCATGCAATATACAACAAACGCCAATAGATTGTTGACGGTTTAAACGATGTAATAAGCGTAAACTTTGTTGCTGATGATAGAGATCAAGTGCTGAGGTTGGTTCATCCAAAAATAAGTAGCTATTATTGGGCTCAGGATGCCAAAGTTGGGCGATAACACGGGCTAACTGCACACGTTGCTGTTCGCCGCCGGAAAGTTGTTGGTAATTTCGATAGCGTAATGCCAGGCAGTCAGTTTGTATTAATGCACTTTCGATAGCTTGATTGAAGCAATAATTTGCATGAGGACTTCGTCCCATCGCCACAATTTCTTCAACACTAAAGGGAAAGTTGAGTTGGTGCTGTTGATGCATTACCGCGCGTTTAAGCGATAATTTATTGATATCCCAAGTTGCCAGCGATTTCCCATCTAATAAACAGTCTCCCGTATGTGGTGTAAGAAAACCGGTCAATAAACGTAGTAAAGTCGATTTACCAGCACCGTTAGGCCCGATAATAATACTTATTTGGTTGTGATAAAGTGACAGTGATAAATCATCAATAATATTTTGACTATTTACGCGATAGCAGAGTCGCTTTGCTTCAATAAAAGGTTTAGAGGAACGGCACATAATTTTATCACTAACCTTGTGACTGTTTTAAAATAAGATAGAGAAAATAAGGTGCACCAATTAGTCCGGTAATTAAGCCAACTGGAATTTCCGCTGGTGTGGCTAAGGTACGCGCGATGGTATCAGCGATAAGTAGTAGAGCAGCGCCTGCCAAAGCGGAAGCCGGTAATAACCATTTATGATTGGCGCCAAAGGTCATTCTAATTAGATGCGGCACGACTAAGCCAATAAAACCAATTATTCCACTTAGCGCTACAGCACAACCAATTAAAAGTGAGCTCAGTACTAACAGGATAAACTTGCTTTTTTTTACTTTTAAACCGAGACAATAGGCTTCTTCATCGCCTAATTGTAATAAATTAAGTTTCATACTTTGTTGTAAGACCATAAACATGGTTAGTGAAATGATGCTAGAGGCAATGGCCAGTATCGCACCATTATTTTGACTTAAGGAGCCCATCATCCATAATGTCAAGCTACGTAATTGTTGGTCTTCGCTAACATAGCTAAGTACGCCAATGAAAGATACGCATAATGTATTAATCGCTATGCCTGACAAAAGTAATTTTGTTAATTGACCATTTGAATAGTGAGTTAATAAAAAAATAACTATTGCAACGATAAAGCCGCCAACAAAAGCGGCGATCAGATAACCATAATCACTTAGCAGTGAAGAAATAGGCAAGGGAAGAACAATAAAAAGCGCAACGCTAAGGGCTGCTCCGCTACTGATGCCAAGTAAGCCTGGATCGGCTAATGGATTACGAAATAACCCTTGCATAATAGCACCCGCAACCGCTAATGCGCAGCCGACTAATAATGCTAATAAAATACGGGGTAAGCGAATAGTTAGCCAAATTTGCCAATGATTATCTGTTAAGGGTAATTGCCAAAGTGTATTAAATGACAGAGGCATAGCGCCTACATTTGCCGCCAGTACGACAATTAAAATAACAATGCAAAATAAAATCAATAATCCTACTTTTGGATAAGCGAATTGTTTCATCATTTATTGGTTTTTTCCAAAGCATCGCGTATTTGTTTCATAACGCTCGGCGTTGATAGTCCAAATCCGAGTAGTCCTAAATCATTAACCACCAGTAATGTTTTATTTTTACCGGCAGGTGTCATATTAATACCGGGTAATTGCCAGATTTTCTCTATTCCCCCCAAGGAACGAATCCCTTCAATGGTAATTAAAATCCAATCGGGTTGACTGGCAATAATAGCTTCTTGAGAGAGTGGAAGATAACCGTTAAAACCTTGTAGTGCATTTTGGGCACCGACCGTTGAAATAATACTATCTGCTGCAGTGCGTTGACCGGCGACGAGAGGCACAGTGCCATTATGGCTGAATATGAAAATGATTTTTTGTTGTAGAGGCGCCGTATTAATTAATAACAATTGCTCATTAAGCTTATTAATGAGCGCTTCTCCTTTTTGGGGTTGTTCGATAGCATTAGCAATGGTACGAATTTTTTCTGGTATGGCTGCCAGAGTAGGGGTTGCTGTCACTTTTATTATCTTAACGCCTGTTTGTTGAATTTGTTTTAGGGCGAAATCGGGTTTTGCCTGTTCACTTGCTAAGATCAAAGTTGGGTATAACGATAAAATGCCTTCAGCATTTAACATACGCATATAACCGACGTCTGGTAGCTTTAATACCGAGTCTGGTTGACGACTACTACTATCGCGAGCAATAACCTGTTTTCCTTCATTAAGGGCAAAGATAATTTCAGTAATATCCCCACCGAGCGTGATAATGCGTTCACTAGCTTGAGAACAAGGAATGAGTAAAGAGATGATAATTGAGAGAAGCCATAATTTCATATTATGTTTAACTCCGGGTATTATATTTTAGTTAAGGTTGAAATTTGCTTCCGCCAATCTAATTGTTCAGGTTCTCCTTCTGTACGTTGACCAAATAATTGAATGATAGGATCGCCATGATGATCAAAAATTTCCAGGCTGGTGACTATACCATCCTTGGTTGGTTTACGCGTTACCCAACTGTTAGCAATGCCCGTTTCAATGACATTGAGTGAGAATTTTGGATTTAAAACATTAATTTTTTGTAGTGCACTTAGTTTGTCATGATAAGCGGCTAGTTTTTGAATGCATCCGGTAAATATTTGCATGCATCCAAGGCTACCGACAAAGATCATAATTTCATTTTGCTGATTAAAGGCGCTATGTAGAATTTGGTAGAGCGCATGATTATCAACTTGATAAGCAAGTTCGTCGCTGACTGCGGCGAAGATTTGTTGTCGTTTAACATTATATTTTTGCAATAGTTGAAAAAATTGATGAACATTTGTCATGTTACGCCAATCGGTTTCTAGTTGTTTTTTTACCGTTTGGGTAATTTGTGGTGATTGTGGATGGACAGTAGCTGGACGCAAATTTAATGGTGGATTTGTGGTCATCTGATATTGATTAATCAACTTATACCAAACCGCCATATTGGTTTTTTCAGTGGCATAGATCTTATGCACGGCATTACCATGGTAATCAAAAAACTGAATACTATGTTGTAAATTATCGGAAGATGTCTCAGTTAAGGCAAAGCTGATTGCCCAGTGGTCAAGAAATATACGCAAATCAAGCTCTCTGGGATTAAGTACAATACCCGTTTGGTTGTTTAAACGAACATTTTTAAATTCACCAATATGGATGTGAGTAGCATATTTATTAGCGGTAATCGCTTTTATTTCCCCTAAATTGGTCAGTTCAGGTAATAATAGTGTGGTATTTACATTTAACCGTTTAGCATCATCAGCATTAGCACATGCGTAGATCAATTCTGCTTCTGTGACATTTAAATGGTTAGCCAATTCTGCAATCGATTGTAGGCTACTCTGTTGTTTTGCTTGCTGGTAACGGTTATAAAGTGAATCGTTCATACTGTCATTTCCTTATTATGTATATTGTGTTGATCCATATTTTTATTGCTATTATTAACCTGCTATGCCTGATGCTAAACATCGGCATAAATTATTGCTTCTCACTTGTCTGTTAACCTAAAATCCTGCTTATTAGCACTTATAGCTTAAATAGAAATCTTTGGCCCTATAAAACCCTTGTTGCTGTAGATTGTCTGATTTTTGCTATTTTGTTTATTATTTGCACTAAATAACCTATTTATGACAAAATTTTGATTGGATAAAGAGCGAAAGTTTGCGATAAAAATTAATTGTCATGAGTAAAATAAATAATCAATTACTCATGACTTAGTGCTAAGCTTAATGAAAATAATTACCAGCGATAATTAATTTTAAAATGTATATTCCTGCCTTCTTGTGGAACACCCAAAGATGAGCTGTATGACTTATTAAATGCATTGGTCAATGATAGGGTCGTATTTATCCCTGATAACTGACCATCACCTTGATAATGAATATAAAAATCATTAACACCATAACCCGCTTGTTGCATAATAGGTTGTCGATATTTATCTCTGCCAGTTTTGCGATCACCGGAAAGGTTGGTTTTGGCGGCAAATTGACCAACCCAGCCCAAGGAAAAACCGCTATTAGCCAGTGGTAGATCAAGTGAAGCCGTTAAACTTTCTGGTCGAATTGATGAAATGCTCATGCCTGTTATGGTGTCTTTAGCATGAGTGCGATTATAAGCGAGTGCAGCATTAAACCAAGGCGTGATATAGTTAAGACTGCTGTCGATACCATGAATGACGACAGAGGGTGTATTAATGCTTAATGTGTTTCCGATAGGTGGAAAGCCATGGATTACAGTTGTGATATAATTAGTTGCTTTAGTATTAAAAACAGCAGTTCGCCATTGTAAGCGGTCATTAGTGAGTAACTTATTATTAAACTGTAAGTTTATGCCGTATTCAATTGTCTGATTGCGTTCAGGTTGTAAATTCGGGTTTGGCTTGAAATAATTCTGCGCGAAGTGTTTGGAGTCATTATAAATTTCATTTAAGCTAGGCGTTCTGTAACCCTCAGCATAAGAGCTGAAAAGTTCCAACCAGTTTGTTGGAGTAAAGCTAACTGCGCCACGCGATGTCCATTGAGAATCCTGATTGCTACTGTATTTATCACTATTATTTCTATAGTTAGAGTAACGGGTGCCGATAGAAAATGTGATTGGCAAGGTGTTTAATCGGATTTCGTCCTCTAACCAGACTGCAATATTACGTAATGTTGCTGGTGGAAAGAAATCTGCTTGTTCATTAGCCTCTTGCTGCTGTTGATTAAATTCGCTACCAATGTTGAAATGGTGAGCCGCAAATTGATCATGATCCCAGATAAAATAGTGAGTTATCTTGCTTCCTTTGCTAATCAGCGAGCGTTTTTCCTCACCATGCTTATTAATGCTAAAGAGCGAGTGTTTTACCTGTTCAATGGGTTTTTGTTCGATTATCACCTTACTATAGTAAAGATCCCAATCTATAAGCCAATTTTCTGCTTGAAGAGGATAAATTTTTTGCGTTAATTGAATATCATATTGGCTAGTATTACGATCGTAACGGCTATTTTTGTACTTGCTGGGTTCGACAACTTCTGGATTTTTTAGCTGTATTCCCTCATTTTGATAATAGCGTAATTGAGCTGAAATTATATATGACGGAGTCATCATCCAGTTACCTTTGGCGAGTAGGTTGTGGATATCCTCCTTATTATAGGGTATTGAGCCATTACTTAAACGGGAGGACCCTTTTGTTCGCCTGCTTAAAGCCATTAATCCATCAACATGATGAGTTTTGCCAAAAAGTAAACTACCATATTGATATCCCTGATCATTACGGCTATGGCTTAATGTCAAAATAGCGCCATGAGATTGTTCTGGTGCCAGCAGATCCCGTGCGGTAACTGTTTTTAGGGCAATTGTCCCACCCAATGCTCCACTACCATGTTGTAGGCTATTACTGCCTTGTATGGCAATAATTTTTTTTATATACATTGGGTCGAGAAATGTGCCAGTGATAGTCCCGGCATTAATATCTTGCCGAATACCATCAATGGTGATGAGAACGCCAGATTTTTCATAGCCACGCATGTTTAAAGTTTGCCCATTTGTACTGCCAATGCCTGAAAGACTGAGTCCGGGCGTTTTTTTTAATAAACCTAATGCATCAGATGCATATTGATATTTTGGCTGACTAGTATTAATGACAGTATATGTTTTAGCGGTAGTGGATATATTTGGCATAGCTTCATCAGCGTATACGATAATGGCTTTCTCGTCTGATTTGGACCAGGATTGTGGCGAAATGATCAGTCCGATGATACAAGATACACTATATAGTGAATTTTTAAGGTAATTGTTTGATTTTAAGGCAGTCTTTTGCTTGAGATCCATAGTATCCCTTCCTATAATTATAGTAGATCTAAACGTTGGCTGCCTGATAGTAGTTAGGTGGCTTGGTGTTGATTAAATTCTATTTAGTTAAAATTAATTTGCCTGCTCTTGTCTGGCGTAATTGATAAATTTCACCTTGATGGTAAATATTCGCAATTCCTTTTTGATTCAATAGATGTTGGCTATTAATGGTATTAATTACCGGAGTTGATATTTGCTTTATATCTGAATTAAGTAGATCACTTTGGCTGAGTTTATTCATATAAGTAGATTGCTTTGGCTGAGTGTGTTCATATTGAAGAGGTATAACCAAATAATAGTAATGGTAATGATAATCATTATTGTCTTGTTGTTAATCAAGTTTTTTCCTCTATAGATAAACAGTAATAAAGTGAAATAATGATAAATAATTACAAAATTTTTTTAAAAACAATCAAATAGAATTATTCTTATAAAGAGAGGTTGAAAAAATATAAATAATTTTTATAAATTAGAATTATTGTTTTATAGGATATTAGAATAATCAGTTATCTTTATCTGTTTTTTATAGTTTTTTATTCATATATTGGACAGTAAAATAGGTAATAAGTATGTTTTCAAATATAATTCAATTATATAATAAAATAGTATTTTAAAATAACAAATTATATTTGCTTATATTATAGTCAGTAGATAACGTTCGAAACTTTTATTTGTTTTTCATGATTTTTTATTCACTTATTTATTGTTAACTTTAGGTTATTTTTACTATTTTATTTATATTCAGTGAGGTGAAAAAATATAATATAGTTTAATTTTGTAAATTATATGTTCAATTATATCTGGACGGATGACAGACCAGATTATGATATAAAATAAGGCTCATTTGCTGTTATAAAATAAAAATCAAATAATAATATATAGTATTTGATAGTCAATTGAACAGTAAATTAATAACAGGTAAAATTTATGTATGTTTTATTATTAATCAATATTTGTCAGGCTTAATTAAAAATATGAATATTTGTAGGTAAGTATCTTACTTTATCAAAGTTACTTTTTAGACTCTATAAATATAATTCAAGAATATCATTATAAATCAATTTGTTATCATCGATTTTATTGAATAAAACAGAAAAAAAAGCCTATCATGGGCTGACAGGCAAAGACTACACACAGCAATATTCTAGAGGTATCATCATTTTTATATTACATAATGATACCGAAAATAATTGAAATCAATAATTCATCAACAGGTTAATCTATAAGCATTATATTAAAATAACTCTAAGATTTTATCACTAAGAATTATCTCAATAAAAATTTTACTTTCAGGTGTAAATAAATAAGATTATTATTTAATCATATTAATGTTAAAATTAATGGAATTTAATTACGCTTGATTAATCGATATTTTGGCAATTTTTTAACAGAACAATTTTTAAATAATTTAAGTATAATGATTAATAAGAATATTAATTAAGTCAATCATTTTTATTTAAGAATCTTTCTTATATAAATTAGTTTTGGTTAAATTGTTTGATAATTTAGTTGGTTTTGCGACATCATTCATCCAGGCAGTTAGTAAATTATGCGAGACAGCTAAAACTACTGGGCCAATAAAAAGACCAATTACACCAAATGATAAAATTCCACCAATAACACCAATTAAAATAAGGATCATTGATAAATTCGCACCCATCTTTATTAAAATAGGACGTAGTACACCATCCATTGTTGCGACAATAATGCTCCATACAATCATGATAATCGCCCAGCTGGTATCGCCTGACCAGAATAACCATATTATCGAGGGCACCATAATCAATAAAGGGCCAAGTTGGGCAACACAACATACAAAGATAAGAATTGTTAATATTGCAGCGTAAGGAACATCTGCTAAAGCTAAACCAATACCACTGATAATCGCTTGTATTAATGCAGTTACAACAACACCTAATGCAACGGCACGAATTGATTGACCAGCAAGTAGAATAGCCATATCGCCTCGTGTGCCTGCCAGACGAATAGCAAAGTGTCTGATACTTGATATAACACTTTCACCTTTTAGAAAGAGTAGTGCACTAAATAGTAACATTACGATAAGATGAAACATAAAACGCCCGGCATTAATGGCTTGTGCTAAGAACCAACTGGTTGCTTCTCCGACATAAGGTTGTAATTTAGAAATTAATGTATTGCCACCATTCGCTACCAGTGTATGCCAACCATAAAAAAGTTTATTACCAATGAAGGGGAGATTTTTTAACCACAATAGCTCAGGTAATCGAATTTCAGCCGGCGATTTGGCCCATTCAATTAGTGGGCCACTATTTTGTATTATGCTACCAATTAGGATGGCAAAAGGAATAACGAATAATAGGATTACTATTAATGTCATCGCTATACTCGCTAGCCATTTTTTATGCCATAGTTTGCTTTCAATTTTTTTAAATAATGGCCAGGTTGCAATAACCACCATGCCTGCCCAGAGAAAACCAAGTATGAACGGTCTTAATACCCAAAAACATGCTGTTATCATCAATAAAATAGCAATTATACTAAAAATAAATTTGGGTAAATCATTAGGAGATTGCGCTTTTTCCATATATTAGCCTGATTATAAAAAATGACCGGTAGATATTCTTGATTGTCTATTACATGAATAATCCTGTTTTTGTAACTAATAAAAGTAGGGTGATAATGGAAACTGTATTGTTTACAAAATATTAATTGCCAAGTTTTATCTGGTATGTACTCTCAATCAAAGATAGTACATAAAATGCAAAGTGAACACTAATTAAAAAGAGTTACTAATATCATGATCCAACGTATAGGACGCTCTCATCAAGTCAGTCAACAGATAACTAAGTATTTGACTATATTAAAAGAGCAAGGTTTTAGCGGTGATTTAACCACTAGTTATGCTGAACGTTTATCAATGGCAACAGATAATAGTATCTATCAGCTCCTTCCTCAAGCGGTTGTCTATCCACGTTCGACTAGCGATGTTCAACTATTGGCAAAACTAGCTACGGATAAACAATTTCAGTCATTAACCTTTACGCCTCGAGGCGGTGGCACAGGGACCAATGGTCAGGCTTTGACTGAGGGTATTGTGGTTGATCTGTCGCGCTATATGCAAAAAATTTTGCAAATTGATGTGGCACAAAAATGGGTTAGGGTGGAAGCGGGTGTAATAAAAGATCAGCTTAATCAATTTTTGGCACCTTACGGTTATTTTTTCTCACCAGAATTATCAACCAGTAACCGAGCCACTTTGGGTGGCATGATTAATACTGATACATCAGGTCAAGGTTCATTAGTTTATGGTAAAACATCGGATCATGTACTGAGTATTAAAGCCGTTTTACTGGGTGGCGACGTATTAGAAACCTCTCCGATGCCAGTTGAGTCGGCGAAGCGTATTGCACAGCAGCAATCAACTATTGGCCGCATATATCGCACCGTTTATCAACATTGTCATCAGCAGCGACAACTAATTCTGGCTAAATTCCCGCGTTTAAATCGTTTTTTAACCGGTTATGATTTGCGTCATGTGTTTGACGATAGTATGACTCACTTTGATTTAACTCGAATTTTAACCGGCTCGGAAGGAACGCTGGCTTTCATTACCGAAGCTAAGCTAAATATTACTCCATTACCTAAAGTAAGACGATTAGTTAATATAAACTATGATTCATTTGATTCAGCGTTACGTAATGCACCGTTTATGGTGGCAGCTAATGCATTATCAGTAGAAACGGTGGATGCTAAAATCCTATCTTTAGCGCGTCAAGATATTATCTGGCAGTCAGTAAGTAAATTGGTTAACGATGTCGATGAAAAAAAATATCAGCATTAAATATTGTTGAATTTAGTGGGGATAATGAAGAAAAAATTAATCAGCAATTAACCCGCTTATGCTCGCAATTGGATAAGCTAAAGCAAGCAGGTAATTCTGGTATCCTTGGTTATCAGATATGCCATCATTTAGCAGATATTGAACGTATCTATACGATGAGAAAAAAAGCGGTTGGTCTATTGGCTAATACTAAAGGGTTAGCAAAGCCAATACCTTTCGTAGAGGATACTTGTGTGCCGCCAGAGCATTTAGCCGATTATATTGCTGAATTTCGTGCGTTGCTTGACCGTAATAATTTAGCTTATGGCATGTTTGGTCATGTTGATGCTGGAGTATTACACGTTCGCCCGGTAATGGATATGTGTGATCCTCAGCAAGAAGTATTAATGAAGCAAATTTCTGATCAAATTGTTCAACTTACGGCTAAATATGGCGGCTTATTATGGGGAGAACACGGCAAAGGTTTTCGCTCCAGCTATGGCCGACAATTTTTTGGTAACCAGCTTTATCAAATACTTTGTCACATTAAAACCGCGTTTGATCCCTTTAATCAATTAAATCCAGGAAAAATATGCTCATCGCTTAATGTAGAGCTTCCGTTAATACCGATCGATACAGTGAAAAGAGGAACTTATGATCGCATCATCCCGATTAATGTAAGGCAAACTTTTGAGCGTGTCATGGCATGTAACGGCAATGGTTTATGTTTTAATTTTGATGTTAATAGTCCAATGTGCCCTTCGATGAAAATATCACAACAACGCATTCATTCACCTAAAGGAAGGGCAACTTTAATGCGAGAGTGGTTAAGGTTACAGGTTAAGCATGGCATAAACCTAAAGTTATTTGCCGAGGATATCAAGAGTTATAAACTCTCTTGGTGGCAAAAAATAACACGCTTATACCATACCTTGCGAGCTAAGTGTGGACAATATGATTTTTCCCATGAAGTAAAAGAAGCGATGGCGGGCTGTTTAGCTTGTAAAGCATGTTCAACTCAATGCCCAGTTAAAATTGATGTTCCCACTTTTAGAGCAAAATTTTTAGCGCTCTATTATAGCCGCTATTTGCGACCAATCAGTGACTATGTTGTTGCCAGTATTGAATTGACTTTACCGTTAATGGCAAAGCATCCACGTTGGTTTAATTTTATCTTACAGCAAAAGTGGATACAAACTTTAAGTTACAAGGTGATTGGATTAACAGATTTTCCTCAACTTTCTACGCCCAGTTTACAACAACAATTGGCTGCGCATGCAGCATTATCACTGTCATTGTCGCAGTTAGAAAGTTTATCAGAAAAGATGCGCAGTCAATTTGTTTTTATCGTCCAAGACCCCTTTACTAGCTATTATGATGCTAAGGTGGTTGCTGATTTTATTCATTTAATTGAACGATTAGGTTATCGGCCGATATTATTGCCCTTTTTAGCTAATGGAAAAGCGTTACATATTAAGGGATATTTAACCCGTTTTGCCGAAACAGCACAAAAGACAGCGAATTTTCTTAACCGTTTAGCTAAATTATCAATTCCTATGGTCGGTATCGATCCAGCTCTAGTGCTCTGTTATCGCGATGAATATAATCAAATTCTCGGTAATAAACGTGGTGATTTTGAGGTTAAATTAGTTAATGAATGGCTGATAACAGCACTAGCGTCAAAGCCCGTATCGAAGTTAACAACTGAAAAATGGTATTTATTGGGGCACTGTACCGAAATGTCATTGCTCGCTGCTAGTGCTCAGCATTGGATTAAAATTTTTGCTCAATTCGGTTGTCAACTTATTAATGTGAATGTTGGCTGTTGCGGGATGGCAGGAACTTATGGTCATGAAGTTAAACATTTGGCAAATTCAAAGGGAATTTATGCCTTATCTTGGGGAAATCAATTACAAAAATTACCCCTAAAACGCTGTTTAGCAACTGGCTATTCCTGCCGTAGTCAAGTAAAGCGAATGGAGAAGGAATAATAAAACATCCATTACAAGCACTATTGGAGATTATTAAATGATTTGGCAACGTCCTTATACCCTCGAAGAAATTAATAGTTGGAGTAAAAACAGCATTTTATCCCATTTAGGTATTGTTATGCTAAGTATCAGCGATGATACCATTGAAGCAACAATGCCGGTTGATCAACGTACCATGCAACCGTTTGGATTATTACATGGTGGTGCTTCGGTGGTATTAGCTGAATCGTTAGGCTCGATAGCCGGTTATCTGTGTACTCAAGGTGAGCAAAAAGTGGTCGGTACTGAAATTAACGCTAGCCATATTAGGCCAGTATCTTCAGGCAAAGTGCGTGGCGTGTGTAGCGCGATCCATCTAGGGCGACGGCAACAAGTCTGGTCGATAAAAATTTTTGATGAACAATTAAAACTGAGCTGTATTTGCCGTTTGACAACCGCAATAATTTAATGGCGCGTGATTAAGAACAAAAGTAAATTTTTTTGCAACACTTTGGTTTTCACCTGAAACATTTATAAATTTGCTGGTTAATTTTATTTTTAATATATTTATCAGTGAATTAAAATAAATAATGAATTGAAAATTGTGAAATTATAGTAAAATAAATGCCACTTTTTGCTGAAAAAATATGCTAATGAAAATATCCTCTTAAAATAAATGGTTGAAGTGAGAAATGTTATCATTACCATATATAATATTAAGCAAAAAAAGTCTAGTTACTTACATAGTATAATATAGTGAAAATATTAGTTTAGTGAGGTCAATAATGGCAGAGCATGTTGATACTTTTTCTTTAAATGAAACAACCTGGCAGGGCCTTACCATGACCGATAAAGCGGCTGCTCAAATTCGTAAATTAATGAAAAAAAATCCTGATAGTCAGGGATTATCTCTTAATATCAAACAATCAGGCTGTGCAGGATTTGGTTATGTTATTGCATTGATTGATAATCCAACCAAAGAATATTTGCTGTTTGAAAATAATGGCGCCAAACTTTTTGTGCCTCTAAAAGCAATGCCATTTATTGATGGCACTGAGGTTGATTATGTTCGTGAGGGACTTAATCAAGTATTTAAATTTAATAATCCTAAAGCTCAGCACGCTTGTGGTTGTGGTGAAAGCTTTGGTATTTAAGCGAATTAAATTATGTCACAGCGTAATATAGAAATTGGTGATGATGTTCAACAATGGTTAGTGGAACATCGTTATAAAGAGGGGTTTTTCACTCAGGTTGCAACGGATGAATTAGCTAAAGGCCTCAATGAAGAGGTTATCAAAGCCATTTCAGCCAAACGTAATGAACCTGATTGGATGTTACAGTTTCGTTTAGAAGCTTATCAACATTGGTTGGGTATGGAAGAGCCACACTGGCTTAAAGGCTATTATCCTGATTTAAACTATCAGGAATATAGTTATTATGCAGCGCCATCCTGTAATAGTTGCGATGAAAATTGTCATGCTGAAATTGATTCATCAGCTGACGAGAGTAATACCCATAGCAATAATTATCTGACCGCAGAAGTTGAAGAAGCATTCAATAAACTAGGCGTGCCAGTACGTGAGGGCAAATCGGTTGCGGTAGATGCTATCTTTGACTCGGTTTCAGTTTCGACAACCTATCGTAGCGAATTAGCAAAACTGGGTATTATTTTTTGTTCTTTCGGTGAGGCAATCCAACAATATCCTGAATTAGTAAAAAAATATATCGGTACGGTTGTTTCTAATCGGGATAATTTTTTTGCTGCATTGAATTCTGCTGTCGCTTCTGATGGCACATTTGTTTATGTGCCAAAAGGTGTTCGTTGCCCGATGGAATTATCAACCTATTTTCGTATTAATGCGGCTAAGACAGGTCAGTTTGAGCGCACTATCTTGGTTGCTGATGAAGGCAGCTACGTTAGTTATATTGAGGGATGCTCTGCGCCAGTGCGAGAGAGTTATCAATTACATGCCGCTGTAGTTGAAGTTATTATTCATAAGGATGCTGAAGTAAAATATTCTACCGTACAAAACTGGTTTTCAGGGGGTGAAAGTGAAACTGGTGGAATTTTAAATTTTGTCACTAAACGCGCCTTATGTGAGGGAGAAAATGCCAAAATGTCCTGGACGCAGTCTGAAACAGGATCGGCAATTACTTGGAAATATCCCAGTGTTATTCTGCAAGGGGATAATTCAGTGGGCGAATTTTTTTCAGTTGCATTAACCAATGGTAATCAACAGGCTGATACCGGTACAAAAATGATCCATATTGGTAAGAATACGCATTCGACAATTATTTCCAAAGGAATTTCAGCTGGCCGCAGTCAAAATAGTTACCGCGGTTTAGTAAAGATTTTACCGACTGCAGAAAATGCCAGAAATTATACCCAATGTGATTCTATGTTAATTGGCACAGAATGTGGCGCGCATACCTTTCCTTATATCGAAGTAAAAAATAGTAGCGCTCAGTTAGAGCATGAAGCCACGACATCGCGTATTGGTGAAGATCAACTTTTTTATTGTTTACAACGTGGCATTAGTGAGGATGACGCCATTTCCATGATAGTAAATGGTTTCTGTAAAGATGTTTTTTCTAAATTACCGTTAGAGTTTGCCGTAGAAGCGCAAAAATTGTTAGCAATTAGCTTGGAACATAGTGTGGGTTAATAGTTCCTATTAAAAGAATACTAAGTTATTCAAAGGCCAATGAAATGTTAAGTGTTAAAAATTTAAATGTCAGTATTGAAGGTAATCAAATTCTTAACGGATTAAACCTAGAAGTAAAAGCGGGTGAAGTACATGCCATCATGGGGCCTAATGGATCAGGCAAGAGTACTTTATCAGCCACACTAGCGGGACGTGAAGAATATCAAATAGAGCAGGGTGAAATTTTATTCAAAAATAAAAATTTACTTGAGTTATCGCCGGAAGAACGCGCAGGCGAAGGTATATTTTTAGCCTTTCAGTATCCAGTGGAAATTCCTGGCGTAAGTAATCAATTTTTTTTACAAACTTCCGTTAATGCAGTTAGAGAGTACCGTCAGCAGCCGCCACTCGATAGGTTTGATTTTCAGGATTTTATTGAAGATAAAATTGAACTGCTTGATATGCCGAAAGATTTACTGACTCGATCGGTTAATGTCGGTTTTTCGGGCGGTGAAAAAAAACGCAATGATATTTTACAGATGGCAGCGTTAGAGCCCGCATTATGTATTTTAGATGAAACAGACTCGGGTCTTGATATTGATGCTCTGAAAGTAGTGGCTAATGGCGTGAATTCCCTACGTACCGCTGAAAGAGCATTTATCATCGTTACTCACTATCAGCGTATTTTGGATTATGTGCAGCCTGATTTTGTTCATGTTCTCCATCAAGGTAAAATTATTGAATCAGGTGATTTTACATTGGCCAAAAAACTGGAGGTACAAGGCTATGGCTGGCTTATTGACCAACAGTGAAAAAGCAGAAAAACAGCGTCAAGTCACCCTATTAAATAAACAGGCGCTAAAAAGTTTTGCGGCACTTTTTTATGCCAGCAAAAGAGCGAACGAAAAACAAGCTCAGGCCTATTGGCAGCAGGTAGAAAAAATTGGTTTTCCGTTCTTTCGCCATGAAGAGTGGCACTATACGCCATTGGCAAAAGTACTTAGCGCTCAATACCAATTAAGTAATGATAGCGTTAATCCAATGACGTCTGAGCAATTAAGACAGCTGGCTATTGCCACTGATGGTTGGCAAATTGTTTTGTTTAATGGATGGCTTATTCCAACACTCAGTAGTGATAACTTTGGTCCTTATCAAATTCAAATGATAGATACGCTGGCACAGCCTCAGACGCCTATTGTGAACGATGAAATATTTCTCTATTTAACTGAAAGTCTTGCCGCTCAGCCCCTATTGATTAAGCTGGCCGCTAATCAACAGGTAGAAAAACCGCTTTATATATTGAATATTACCTCTGGTTCAAACCGTGCTGATTATGTTAATACTAGTCACTATCGCTATCATTTAGAAATTGGCGCTAATTGCAAATCGCAAGTTATTGAACATTTTGTTTCTATCGATGATAAACCGCATCTAACCGGCAGCCGCTTAACCGCTAATATTGGTGATAATAGTCATTTCAGTCATATTAAACTTAGCGTCGAAAACAATCAAAGTAACCACTTTGCTCATAATGACATTTTGTCAGGGCGAGATAGTCAAATAAAAAGTAGCGGTATTTTTATCGGTTCAGCATTACTTCGCCATCATACCAGCGTGAAGTTAAATGGTGCAGGTAGCAGACTAGCGCTTAATAGCTTATTGTTGCCACAAAATAGGGAAATTGTTGATAGCAGGACTTATCTTGAACATAATCAGCCATTTTGTAAAAGTCGACAGTTACATAAAACGATTGCGCAGGATGAAAGTAAAGCTGTTTTTAATGGTATGATTAAAGTTGCACCACCGGCACTTAAAACTGATGGTCAAATGACAAATAACAATTTGTTATTAGGTAAATATGCAGAAATTGATACCAAACCACAATTAGAAATTTATGCTGATGATGTCAAGTGTAGTCATGGTGCTACAGTAGGCCGTATTGATGATGAACAGCTGTTTTATTTACGTTCACGGGGTATTCATCTCAATGATGCAAAACATATGATCATGGTTGCTTTTGCGGCTGAAGTCATTGAAGCTATTGATAATGAAGAGATAAGTAATAAGGTAATGGATATTATTCAGCAGCGCTTAGCAGGAATTTAATATGACATTTTCAGTGGCCTCCATTCGCAAAGATTTTCCTATGCTGGCAGAAAAAATCAAGGGTCAACCGTTGGTTTATTTGGATAGTGCTGCTAGTGCGCAAAAACCGATACAAGTAATTGAAAAAGAAAAAGAGTTTCTTTGTCATCACTATGCGGCGGTACACCGAGGGATCCACAGCTTAAGCAGTAAAGCAACTGCGATGGTGGAAAATGTTCGCCAGCAAGTCGCTGATTTTATTCATGCAGCTAATGCTGAAGAAATTGTTTTTGTTAAAGGAACAACAGAAGGCATAAATTTAATTGCTAATAGTTATGGCCGTGGGTTTATCAAACCAGGCGATAATATTATTATTAGCCAAATGGAACATCACGCGAACATCGTTCCTTGGCACCTGCTTGCTGGCCAGATAGGTTTTGATATTCGTATATTACCTATTGATCATGATGGAAAATTAATTTTTGAACAATTGGATAAGCTAATCGATGGCCGGACTCGATTACTCTCTTTTACTCATATGTCCAATGTTTTGGGAACTGTTAACCCAGTAAAACAGATTATTGCCTATGCTCGCCAATGTGCAGAAAAAAAAGCAGCGCAATTGCATATTTTACTTGATGGTGCCCAAAGCATTATGCATCAAATGATTGATGTCCAAGATTTAGATTGTGATTTTTATGTTTTTTCCGGCCATAAACTGTATGGACCTACCGGAATAGGTGTTTTATATGGTAGAAAAGCATTATTAAATGCTTTACCGCCTTGGCAAGGTGGTGGAGCCATGATTGATAAAGTCTGTATGACGTTAGCTGAGCACTCAAAAATCAATATTAGCTATGAAAAGGTGCCATGGCGATTCGAAGCAGGCACGCCAAATATTGTTGGCATTATTGGCTTAGGTGAGGCATTACGTTATGTTAATAATATTGGTTATGACCAAATATTGGCTCATGAAACTACATTAATGCAGTATGCTAACCATCGTTTGAGTATGGTAAATTCTTTGCGTCTTTACGGTTCAGAGGAACGCCAAGGGGTTATTGCCTTTAATTTAGGTGATCATCATGCTTATGATGTCGGTAGTTTTTTAGATAATTATGCTATTGCTATACGAACAGGTCACCATTGTGCGTTGCCATTGATGGATTTGTATCAAGTACCAGCTATGTGCCGTGCTTCGCTAGCGGTTTATACTACTAAAGAAGAAATTGATATTTTGGTTGAAAAACTACAACATATTGAAAAATTACTGGGTTAATCTGTTTTAAAGTACATATAAGGGTAGAATGATGTCAGCCTTACCTGATGAGAATAAATTGTTGCGTAATTTTTCACGTTGTCAAAACTGGGAAGAGCGATATCTTTATTTAATTGAATTAGGGGAAAAATTATTACCGCTAAGTGATCAACAAAAACAAGTAAAAAACCAGGTCTCAGGTTGTCAAAGCCAGGTTTGGATTGTTATGCAACCCGATAGTAACGGTCGGATTCAATTTGCGGGTGACAGCGATGCGGCTATAGTTAAGGGATTGATTGCACTAGTAATAATTATTTTCCAAAATAAAACAGGACAACAAATTTTGACGACAGATAGTAAAACTTTTTTCCAAAAGTTGTCATTGGAGCAGCATTTAACGCCATCAAGAAGCCAGGGATTGCATGCTATGATCAGAACAATCCACCAGCGAGCCGAAAAAATTATCCAATCAAGCACTTAAACATTTAGTTAACTACTGATATTATTAAAGTGACGCTTATTCATCCGATAAACTTTGTACGTTCCTTAGGAGGAAAAAGTATGAAGAGAATTCTATTATTTATCGGCTTGTTGTTTTTAAGCGGGCTGACTGTCAATGTCAGTGCTGCTGAATACTCCTTGCCATCCACTACAGCACGTTTAATTGGGGAAAATAGTCATTATGTGGTGCCTAATGATGGGCGTCCACTGGAAGCTATTGCAAGTGAATTTCAGATAGGTTTACTTGGTATGTTGGAAGCTAATCCAGGTACTGACCCTTACTTACCTAAAGCCGGTATGACATTGATTATTCCATCGCAAATGTTATTACCAGCAACTAAACGTGATGGAATCATTGTTAATTTAGCTGAATTGCGACTGTATTATTTTCCTAAAGGAAGCAATAAAGTCATTGTTTACCCTATTGGTATCGGCCAATTGGGTGCTAACACGCCTAAAATGGTGACAACTGTTAGTCAATTGATTAAAAATCCAACTTGGACGCCGACAGCGAATATCCGTAAACGTTATGCTGCCGATGGCGTTATTTTGCCGGCAGTATTTCCAGCAGGGCCTGATAATCCAATGGGGCTGTATGCCTTGCGATTATCTTACGGTAAGGGACAATATCTGATCCATGGTACTAATGCTAATTTTGGTATTGGATTACGGGTTAGTTCCGGCTGTATACGTTTAAGACCTGAGGATATAGAAGCATTATTTTACTCTATACCAGTAGGAACACGAGTACAGGTAATTAATGAACCCATTAAGTACGCTAAAGAGCCTGATGGAAGCTATTACATCGAAGTTCATCAACCGTTATCTAAAAGGGAGTCTGATGACCCGCAAACGATGCCATTAATTTATAGCAATGAGTTTAAGGCATTTTTGCAACAACCTGGCATTGATCAGAAATTAGTTGCTCAAGCAGTAGCACGCCGTTCAGGAATGCCAGTAAAGGTAAATAAGACATAAATTAATATTAGATGGCGATGCATAGGAGTAGATTTGCTATTTTTTATAAAAACTAGTGAATTAATAAATAATCAAATAATGGTATTATTAAAAATTAGTTGTATGTAATAAATAATAAGGCACCCAATGGGTGCCTTATTAATATATCGAGTGATCCGTTAAATACAATTGGATTACTTTTTATATCTACGAACTTGATTATCCAAACGTTGATTAGCACGAGCAGCTTCATCTTTAGCAGTCTGAACATCACTACGTAATGACTGAACGTCATTTGATAGTTGATCGACTTTACCGTTTAACGTTTGAACATCTGAGGACAGTTTGTTAATTTGGCTACTGTTTGAACAGCCTGCTAACAACGCAGAAGCCAGAACGATAGAGCCCAGTACAACTTTAGTACGATTCATTATATTACCCTCTAGATTTAGTTAATCTCCAAGTAGCAAGGTAAGTATTACACATTCCTGGCAAAACAGAGAATAAATTTCTGTCTCTAACTTTGAATTATTAGATCTTTTTCAAATTCAGGCAGAATACTTACTTATTCTTATGCTAGTACTTAATTAGAATATTTTCTACTTAAAATCTGACAAGTTGTTTAATAAAATTAAGAAAAGAGAATAAATTTGTTTATTTTTTGTTCATTTTGCTTGCGTAGGGGCATTTTAAAATTATCTCATTGGGTTATTTTGACAAATATTTTTACCACTGATATAAAATAAAATTAATGCGATAACAGTTATTTTTTAAATAACATGCGGATTAAGATCTTTTTTAGCTGGAAATATTAGTTTTGGGTTAATAGAATGGGTTTTAAATAAATACTCAATGGCAAAAGTAGCTAATGGCCTTTTCGATTATAAATTACCAATATTAGATATTTGCCATCTAATATTTCTTTATTAAAAAAAGAAAAAATAAATTCCCCGCTATTTTATTCAGAGGAATTTATTTTTGTTAACAGAATTATAAAATATGAACAGATGAGGTATTTGTCGTGCCACTTGGCACTAATGCACCTGAAACCATAACAACAACATCACCTTTTTCGGCCATATTATTTGTTAAAGCAACCTGTTTACCAATACGATAGAAATCGTCTGTAGAGGCAATTTCTTTTACTAATTGCGGAATAACGCCTTTAACTAATAATAATTGACGGGCAGTTTCTTCATTGGTTGTTAAAGCAAGGATCGGGGCTGTTGGAAAATATTTACGTACTGATTTTGCTGATTTACCGCCGTAGGTTGCTACAATAATCAATTGCGAGTTTAACTTTTCCGCCATTTCAACTGCACCGCGGCAAACCGCTTCAGTAATACGTAATTTTTGGTTTATTTTGCTATCATCAATGCGGCTTGGCATAACCCGATCGGTACGAACGCAAATAGTCGCCATAATTTTTACTGCTTCGATAGGATATTTTCCTTTCGCGCTTTCGCCAGATAGCATAACCGCATCAGTACCGTCCAAAATAGCATTGGCAACATCACCGGCTTCGGCACGAGTAGGCCGAGGGTTTTTGATCATCGAATCTAACATTTGGGTGGCAGTAATGACAATTTTACGAGCAGCAACGCATTTTTCGATCATCATCTTTTGTGCAAAAATAACTTCTTCGACCGGGATCTCGACGCCAAGATCACCGCGAGCCACCATAATCCCATCAGAGGCCTCTAAAATTTCATCGAAGTTGTTTAACCCTTCTTGATTTTCAATTTTAGCAATGATTTGGATATTTTTACCACCATGCTGCGCTAGGTGGTCGCGGATTTCTTCTACATCAGCGCGTTTGCGGATAAAGGAAGCAGCAACAAAATCAACGCCTTGCTGACAACCAAAAACGAGATCTTGTTTATCTTTTTCTGCCAGGGCGGGCAAGCCTATCGATACACCTGGTAAATTAACGCCTTTATTTTCACCTAAATCGCCATTATTAAGTACCCGACAGATGACATCACTAGCGGTAACAGATAAAACTTCCATACCGATTAAGCCATCATCAACCAGGATAGTGTTACCAGGCTTAAGATCATTAGGTAAACCTGCGTAGGTTACAGCAACACGCTCCTGATTACCTATCACTGATGTGTCGGTTGTAAAGGTAAAATTTTGTCCAGCGGTTAGCGATACATCCTTGCCGTCTTCAAGCCGCATTGTGCGGATCTCTGGCCCTTTGGTATCTAATAATATAGCGGCCTGATGGTTTTTTTGGCGACAGACGGCACGAAGATTTTTAATGCGTTGACCATGTTCTTCATGATCACCATGGGAGAAATTTAGTCGCATGACATTCATGCCAGCATTCAGCAATTGTAACAGTTTTTCTTCAGATTCAGTTTTGGGGCCGATAGTACAAACAATTTTGGTTTTTTTCATGACAATTAATCTACAGGTTTTATAGCAGTATTTTATGAATTAATTGCGGTGTTTATATCAGTTTTTGCCTTGATATAGGTTATACGCCGTAACAAATAGCTAAAAATCCACTGGTATTTAATAAAGATAAAGCAAGTGGCTCAAGTATAAATATCATGCGTTATTATTGCAACTAGCCGCTTATTAATCCGCTGCATCATTAAATAATATATAACGCATAATGATATTTGTAGTTAGCACTATTCATGCTATCAACGTAAGAGCAATATAAACATAAGCTAATTGTCAGGATGTTCGCTAGAAAATAATAGCGTCGGTAAATTTTATCTGAAATGATAAAATTTGACTGAAAATATTCAGCAAAGCTAACTGTTTATTTATATACTCAACAGGGAATAATGTCATTTCATTTTAAATAAAATTGAATATTTGATATTTAATTCTATTAAATTGTGTTTTGGTAAATAATTATAGAAGATTTAAGGGGAATATTCATGTTTAGACAAGTTATTCATAACTATCCGCAAAGCAATATAACCACGATTCAGATTGGTGAAGTAGATGATATTACTATTTCCTCATCACGCCCAATGAATTCTCACTTGGCACAGCAAATTCGACATGTCAGTAATAATCATATCGATAGGCCGTCGGCTATGATGAGTAGTGGACTGGAATCGAGTGCTGCACAATCGACTAGTGCAAATCGCCTAACGGTCTCAATGCAATGCACTAATATTAGCTCAGAAGATGTGCAGCTAGTACCTAATATGGCCTTAAATATGACTGAATGCGTTGATCCCAATATTTCGCTGTATACGCAGTCAGAGACTTTTAATATTGAAAGAAATATTGTTAATTATGGTGTTTCATCTCTTAGTGAACTTAATTATGGGTTACCTGAATTAGAAAGGGCTTCTAGCGAACAAATTCGGGATCTCAGAGAATATATTAATCAATTAGATCGTGGGCAAGTCGCTCAGCCAGTAGCAGAAAATGAACTTTCACCGTTGCATGCTGAAGAAAATGGTATAAATTCGACTCTCAATGTTGAAGTCTTTAATAGATTGCTGGCACAAAGAGAACAAGAGGATTTTTATGACTCAAATATTGATAATATAAGAGCTGCAGAACGTAGAGCCGCTGAAGGTCGAGCTGTTGAGAGTGAAGAATTAATAATAAACCGGGATTTGGCCCCGTTTGCAGAAGTCGAAATGGTAGGAGGCAATTTGTCTGGCTGGGAGGAGAACTTTATCCCCATTGAGAAGGCACCTAATGGGCGACATTCATTATCATCAGTGGTGGGTTCGTCTGAAAGGCTAAGTCAAAACAGCGCTGAAAGCATTTCTTCAGCTAGAGCGCCCATGGAAGGGGATGATCCATCAATTAACGGATAAATAAACGAAGAATTAAGAGAAAATTAACAATTGAAAAGCAACTAGATTAATAACAAATTATCCGTATTTTACTCATAGTGCCATAGATTGTAATTTAGGATGTTATTTGGATATTAATTATGGCATTGCAGTTAGTGAGAATACTCAATAACAGCCATAGCTAAGCGTCTGTTATGGCTGTTTAACTTCTTAACGCTGTTTTAAATCAAATTCGATAAATTATTGCAATAAATTTTGTTCGACAAATTGCCAGTTAACCAGTGACCAAAAGTTGGTCAAATATTCTGCTCGTACATTACGATAATCTATATAGTAAGCATGTTCCCAGATATCGACAGTCAGCAATGGTTTATCGTTACCGGTAAGGGGTGTTGCAGCATTTGAAGTATTGACGATGGAAAGCTTTCCATTTGCTTGATGGTTAGGAATCTCAATCAATACAGTAAGGCATTAATGGAGGTGTTTTGAACTTAATATTTCTATTAAATTCTGACAGTTTTCTCGTTGATTAACCATGAGAACAGTAATTCGGTTAAATTATCATCTAAAAGCCTAATAATAGGCACACTGCTCCTAGGCTGCGGTTTGTAACCATCGTTTTTTGACCATTTTATCCCGCCTTTCTGACAGTAAAGTGACGGCGTGTATTCCTTTTTCCGCACT